>CABSAB010000022.1 GCA_902475515.1 uncultured Eubacteriales bacterium
TATAAGGAGGGTGACAGTCATGAAGATTTCTGGAAATGTACATAAATACGGTTCCAATGTGGATACCGACGTCATTATTCCCGCCCGTTATCTCAACGAGCCGGACCATGCCGCCCTGGCGTCCCATTGCATGGAGGACATCGATGCGGCGTTCTCTGCCCGGGTAAAAGATGGCGATATCATGGTAGCAGACTGGAATTTCGGCTGCGGTTCCTCCCGGGAGCATGCGCCTATTGCCATCAAGGCGAGCGGAATTTCTGTGGTTATTGCCTCCAGCTTTGCCCGAATTTTCTACCGCAACTGCATCAATATCGGCCTTCCCATCATGGAGTGCCCCGAAGCTGCGGCCGGGATTGCGGCAGGTGATCAGGTATCCGTGGATTTCGAGACAGGCGAGATCGTCAATGAGACAAAAGGGGAGACCTACCACGCTGCGGCATTCCCGGAGTTTATCCAGGGCATCATTGAGGCGGGAGGACTGCTGAAGTCTCTCAAGGCCAGAGGGCTGGCGGAGTAACTGAATTTGAGCCGCATATGAAAGGTGGAAGAACATATGAACTACAAAATTGCACTGATCCGCGGTGACGGCATTGGCCCCGAGGTGGTTGGCGAAGCTGTCAAGGTGCTGGAAAAGATCGGTGAGAAATTTGGACATACCTTTACTTATACCGATGTGCTTCTGGGCGGCTGTGCTATCGACGAGTGTGGCAAGCCTTTCCCGGATGATACGGAGGAAAAGTGCAAAGCCTGTGATGCAGTGCTCCTTGGCGCAGTGGGCGGACCTAAGTGGGACTCCTGCCCGGCGGACATCCGGCCCGAAAAGGGGCTGCTGGCCATCCGAAAGGCCCTGGGCCTGTATGCAAACCTGCGCCCCGCCACGCTGCGCCCTGCCTTGGCAGATGCGTCTCCCTTAAAAAAGGATACCGTGGACAAGGGCATCGATCTGATGATGGTCCGGGAACTCACCGGCGGCATCTACTTTGGAAAGCGGGACTGCTACGACACAGAGGACCGTGGCGTGGAGTGCACAGACCTGATGGCATACTCCGAAAAGGAGATCGAGCGTATTGGCCGCCGGGCCTTTGAGCTGGCCCGCCTTCGCCGGAAAAAAGTCACCTCTGTGGACAAGGCCAATGTGCTTGAGACAAGCCGCCTGTGGCGCAGTGTGATGCACAAGCTTGCCAAAGAGTACAGTGATGTAGCCTACGAGGATATGCTGGTGGATAATACCGCCATGCAGATCGTCCGGGACCCCAGCCAGTTCGATGTGGTGGTGACGGAGAATATGTTCGGAGATATCCTCTCGGATGAGGCCTCCATGGTCACAGGGTCCATTGGGCTTCTGCCGTCAGCCTCCATCGGCGACACGGCCCCGGGCCTCTATGAGCCCATCCATGGGTCTGCGCCGGACATTGCGGGGCAGAACAAGGCCAACCCGATTGCGACGATTCTTTCCGTTGCCATGATGATGCGGTATTCCTTCCAACTGCCTGCGGAAGCGGATGCCATTGAGCATGCAGTGGATGCGGTGCTCTTTGAGGGCTGGCATACGGCGGATATTGCCGGAACGGGCGATCCCATTGGCACTGTGGAGATGGGAAAATTGATTTGCGATAAGATCTGATCGGCTTTTTCGGGCGCACTGCAAGTTTTCCTTGCGGCGCGCCCGTTTTATTTCTGCATTGAATACTGCAAAAGAAGTTTTTTTGAAAAATTTTTGAAGGAGATCATGCTAGGGCACAAAACGAAAAATGAACGAAGCGTGGCGTGTGAATGCAAAAAATACTGCATTGACAACACAAATGCATCGAATTTATAGCAAAACAGAAAAAATTGAGAAAAAGACTTGCATTTTTAAGGGCGCTGTCATATAATGATTCAGAACGTGAAACGTATGTGACATTTGTATCGAGATGAAGGAGCGAATTTGAATGAAACCCCTGTCCAAACTTGCATCTGCTGTCCATGCTTCTTCCACCATGGCCATTGATTCTCTCTATAAGAGTATGAAAGCCCAGGGGATCGATGTGGTGGGCTTTGGTGCCGGCGAGCCGGATTTTCCGACGCCGGACAATATTAAGAAGGCGGCCATCACGGCCCTCCGGGAGAATAAGACCAAATACACCGCTGCCTCGGGCATTATGGAGCTGAAGCAGGCGGTCTGCTACCGGATGCGGGAGGACTGCGGCCTTTCCTATCAGCCGGAGAATGTGCTCATTGCCTCCGGCGCTAAACATAATGTATACTTGGCAGTGCGGGCATTGGTGGATCCCGGCGATGAGGTGGTCATCCCGGCGCCCTATTGGGTCAGCTACAGCGAGATCGTTGCCATGTGCGGCGGTGTTCCCGTGATCGCCCAGACCAAGGAAGCAGATGAGTTCAAACTTACTCCCGAAGAACTGGATGCAGCGATCACGGAAAAGACCAAGTGCGTGATGTTCAACAGCCCTTCCAACCCCACCGGCATGATGTATACGGCGGAGGAGCTTCGGGCGTTAGCAGAGGTTTGTATTCGGCGGGATGTGTATATCATTGCCGATGAGATCTACTATGAGTTGGTATATGACGGCAGAAAGTTCGTCTCTGTGGGCGCTCTGGGCGAGGATGTAAAGGAGCGCACCATCATTATCAACGGCGTCTCCAAGTCCTATGCCATGACCGGCTGGCGGATTGGCTACAGCCTGGCCCCGGCGCATATCACCAAGGTCATGGCCAATTATGTGAGCCATTCCACAGCGGCTCCTTCGACCATTTCCCAGTGGGCGGCGGTGGAGGCCCTGACCGGCCCCCAGACCAAAGTGGAGGAAATGCGTAAAGCCTTTGAGGAGCGCCGGAATTATATGGTTTCCCGGGTGAATGCCATTCCCGGTGTCAGCTGTCTGATGCCTGAGGGTGCGTTCTATATTATGATGAACATTTCAAAGCTTTTGGGCAAGAAGATCCAGGGAGAGGTCATCGAAGACAGCGACAAATTTGCCCAGTTGCTTTTGGAGAAGGGCCTGGTGGCCGTGGTGCCTGGCAGTGGATTTGATGCGCCGCACTTTGTCCGCTGGAGCTATGCCACCTCCATGGACAACATCAAAGAGGGCATGGACCGGCTGGAACGCTTTTTGCAGCTGGTAGAAGCCTGATTTTTCTGCAAAAAGCGGAAGAAATTAGCGCCTAGGACTGGAAAAACGGGAAATAATCCGTTATAATATGCACGGACTTTTTGTCCGTGCATTTTTCTGTTTCCAGGCAGGACAGATCAATGCGCAGCAGGCGAGGGCGGATGCTCTTGCCCTTTGGCCGTTTTCGGTCACGGAATTTACAAAAACGAATGCGCTGTGGCGCTTTGAAAGGATGGATCGTTATCAGTACTTCAGTATACGAAAGCCCGCTGTCCAGCCGATATGCCAGCCCGGAGATGCTCTACCTGTTTTCTCAGGATAAGAAATTCACGACATGGCGGCGGCTTTGGATCGCCCTGGCCCGTGCGGAGATGAGGCTTGGATTGCCTGTGACCCAGGCTCAGATCGATGAAATGGAGCAGCATAAGGATGACATCAATTATGATGTGGCCCGGGAGGAGGAGAAGCGCCTCCGTCACGACGTGATGGCCCATGTCCATGCCTATGGTGCGCAGTGCCCGAATGCCATGCCCATCATCCACCTGGGAGCCACCAGCTGCTATGTGGGAGATAACACCGATGTGATTCTCATGAGGGAAGGGCTGGAGCTGATTCGGAAGCGGCTGGTGAATGTGATCAAGGTGCTCTCCGATTTTGCCGCTGAATATAAAGCACAGCCCACCTTGGGCTTTACTCACTATCAGCCGGCCCAGATGGTCACCGTGGGCAAACGCGCGACACTGTGGATCAACGAACTGCTGATGGACCTGGAGGAAGTGGAGTTCCGGCTTGGGACCCTGAAGCTTCTTGGCAGCAAGGGAACCACCGGCACCCAGGCCAGTTTCCTGGAGCTGTTCGACGGCGACCACGAAAAGGTCAAGGCCCTGGAGCGGATGATCGCGGAGGAAATGGGGTTTGATGGGGTAGTGCCCGTATCCGGGCAGACCTACTCCAGGAAGATGGATTCCGGGGTGATTTCCACTCTGTCCGGCATTGCCCAATCTGCAAGCAAATTTGCAAACGATATGCGCCTGCTGGCCCATATGAAGGAGATCGAGGAGCCCTTTGAGAAGAATCAGATCGGTTCCTCTGCCATGCCTTATAAGCGCAATCCCATGCGCTGCGAGCGCATCTGCGCTTTGGCACGGTATGTGATGGCCGATGTGCTCAATCCCCAGATCACCGCCGCCACCCAGTGGTTTGAGCGGACGATTCCGCCAACAAGCGGCTCAGTGTGCCCGAGGCCCGAGGCTTTTTTGGCTGTGGACGCCATTTTGGGAATCTATCAGAATGTAGCCTCCGGCCTGGTGGTCCACACCAAGGTCATAGAGAAGCATATTCTGGAGGAACTTCCGTTCATGGCTACAGAGAATATTATGATGGATGCGGTAAAACGGGGCGGCAACCGCCAGGACCTGCACGAGCAGATCCGGCTCCACTCCCTGGAGGCAGGAAAGAACGTGAAGGATCTGGGGCTCCCCAATAACCTCATTGATCTCATCGCCGCCGACCCCATGTTCGGCATGACCAAGGAGGAGCTGACAGCACACCTGGAGCCCAGCCAATACATCGGCCGCTGCCCGGAGCAGGTAGAGGAGTTCCTGAAAGATTGTGTGCAGCCAGTGCTTGACCGGTATCAGGAGCTGCTTGGCAATGCCGAGGTGGAGCTGAAGGTGTGATTTTGCGCCTTTCGTGACGAAAAACGCCTTTTTTATTTGACTTTACCGGTAAAAATCGATATAATTAACTTTATCTGTGCATGGGCCGTTTTTGGCTCAAAAGTATAGGAGGCACGAACGAGATATGAAGAAGAGTATCATCACCTATGTGGTTGTCGTAGCGCTGATTGCGCTGATGGCATGCACGGCGGCGTTTGGGCTGGATCTCGGATTTGTGGAGCTCCCCAGCCTCGAGGACGGCGTGACGCTGGGCCTGGACCTGGTGGGCGGCTCTGAGATCACCTACGAGGCCGTGATCCCCGACGGTACGGCGGAGGGCGATATTTCAGACGGTATTGGCTCCGCTGTGACCATGCTCCGTCAGCGCCTGGACAGCCTGGGCTACTCCGAGGCTACAGTCACTAAGCAGGGAGACCGTCAGATCGTTGTGGACATCCCGGCGGTCTCGAATCCCGAGGAGGCCGCAAGCCAGATCGGTACCACAGCCATCGTGGAATTCCGCACCTCCGATTATAATGCGGAGGAGGGGACCGGCATGGTCCTTACCGGCAGCGGCATCAGCGCCGCGAAAGCTGAGTATGGCGCTATTGATGAGACCGGTGTGCAGCAGTGGCACGTTGTGCTGGAGTTTACCAGCGAGGGACGTGCGCAGTTCACGGAGATGACCAAGCACGCGGCGGCCATGGCCAGCGGCGAGAACTATGTGGGCATTTTCCTGGATGACAATATGATTTCTCAGCCCCAGGTGGGCTCTGAGCACGCCGCCACCGGCATCGACTCCGATTCTGCCCTCATTACTTTGGGCCAGTCCACGGATTCCGAGTATGCCACCTATCTGGCGGATATCATCTCTGCCGGCCAGCTGCCCTTCACGCTGGAAAATGTGAAGATGGAGAGCGTCGGCGCTTCCCTGGGCGAGCGGAGCCTGGATACCAGTTTGCTCGCTGGCGCTATCGGTGTGGGCCTGGTGATCCTGTTTATGATCGGGTTCTACCGCCTGCCTGGGTTCATTGCCAGCATTGCGCTGTTGTTTTACACGGTTTTGTTTATGGTGGTGATTTCCATTGCCAAGCTGAACCTGAGCCTGCCCGGCATTGCGGGTATTATCCTGACCATCGGTATGGCCGTGGATGCGAATGTTATCATCTTTGAGCGTATCAAGGAGGAAATCGGGAACGGCAAGACCATCCGGGCCTCCATCGATTCCGGCTATAAGCATGCGATGAGTGCCATCATTGACTCGAACGTTACCACCATTATTGCGGCGGTGGTCCTGTGGAAGCTGGGCACCGGCACTACGGTAGGATTTGCGAAGACGCTGTTCATCGGCGTTGTGCTGAGCATGATCGTAATGCTGTTTGTGAGCCGTATGATGATGAAGGGCCTTGTGGCCCTGGGTGCTACCAAGCCCGGCCTTTATGGCGCAAAAGTTTTTAAAAAGGAGGAGAACTAAAATGGCTGAAAATAAGTTTAGCTTCGTAAAGCATTTTAAGATTTTCCTCATTGTTTCCCTGGTGCTGGTGATCACCGGCGTGGTAGGACTTGTAACGCTGCCCTTTGGGCTGAACCTGTTTAACATGGACGTGGACTTCCTGGGCGGCGTCACCATGACCTATGACCTGGGAGAGAGCGTGGATACCAAGGCTGTGGAGGATTTGGCTGACGGTGTGCTGGAGGGCAAGCTTTCCAGCGTTACCACGGCCGGCAGCACTGGGACACAGGTAGTGATCAAGAGCCTGTTTGTTCCCGTTGAGACCAGAGACGCGCTGACCACTGCGATCCAGGAGACCTATGCGGAGGCATCCGTGGTCTCCAGTTCCTCGGTCTCCGCTTCGGTCAGTGAGGACCTCCGGAACTCGGCACTGATCTCCGCTTTGGTCGCGGTGCTGTGTATGCTGGTGTATATCGGCATCCGGTTCGATTTCCGCTCCGGCTTAGCGGCGATCGCGGCATTGTGCCATGACCTGCTGGTGATGCTTTCAGCCTATGTCATCTTCCGGATTCCCTTTAATATCAACTTTATTGCAGCGGCGCTGACGATCCTGGGCTACTCCATCAATGCTACTATCGTGGTCTTTGACCGGGCCCGGGAGAACGCCAAGGCCAACCCCAAGGCGGACTTTGGCGATGTAATGGATGTGTCCATCCATCAGACCATGACCCGTTCCATTAACACCACCATCACCACCCTGCTGACCATCACGATGGTGATCATTCTGGGTGTGACCTCCATTCGGAATTTCTGCTGGCCCCTGTTTGTGGGTGTGGTTGCAGGCTGCTATTCCTCTGTTTGCATTTCCGGCAATGTCTGGGTGCGGCTGAGAAAGATCGGCAAAAACCACGATGGCAAGGATGCGGCCAAGGCCTGATCCCCAGAACAGTAAAAGAGCTGTCTCAAAAGAGGCGGCTCTTTTTTGCGCCTGATGACTCCTCATATTTCCGCTTGTCCGCTCATAGTCTTTAGAGCAGGAGGCGAGGAAGATGGAACTGAAGATATTGCCCCCGGAGCTGGAGCAAGCGTTTTTTTCCATGCCCCTTAAGCGGCAAATGTCGGCTATGGAGCTCCGGTTTCGTCTGGGAGCTCCGGTAAAGCTGGTGTTCCCTTGGGGAGAAGAGCTTTTGATGCAGGGGCAGGCGTCTGTTCCGGTGACGGACGGGCTGCTTCGGACGCTGGTAGACCGGGCGACGGGCTTTTCCCCATATGCCTTGCGCGGAGAAGAGGCAGGGCTGTTTCTTCCCTTGGAGGATGGCTGCCGTTTGGGGCTCTGCGGGGAGGCAGTCATGCAGGAGGGACAGATCAAAGGCATTCGTCATGTGAGCTCCGCTGTGATCCGCCTGGCCCGTGAAAGGAAGGGAATTGCGGAAGCGCAAGCGGACAAGCTGATACAAAATAGCACGGTGCAGTCCGCGTTGATCATTTCACCGCCGGGGCGGGGGAAGACCACGTTTCTCAGGGATCTGATCCGTTGTGTCAGCACACGGGGATTCCGTGTCAGTGTAGTGGACGAGCGCCGGGAGCTGGCGGCAGTCCGGGAGGGGGTGCCACAGCTGGATGTCGGCCCCACCACCGATGTGCTCAGCCTATGCCCCAAGGCCCAGGCCATCCCGCTGCTGGTGCGGGTCATGACACCGCAAGTGCTTGCGCTGGACGAGCTTTCCGGGACAGAGGAACTGGATATGGCTCTGGAGGCGGCATTTTGTGGAGTGGCGCTATTTGCCACGGCCCATGGGGAAGGATTGACGTCGCTCCGGTCAAGGCCCGGCTATGGAAAGCTAATTGATGCAGGAGCATTTCAGTGGTGCATCACCCTCGATCGCTTTGATTCAGTACGAATGGAAAGGCTGGAACAACATGGTAAAACTGATGGGAGCCTGTATGGTAACAGCGGCGTCTTTGATGGGCGGCTGGGCCGCAAGGCAGGGTATGGCCCGGCGGCTCGGGCTGCTGCGGCAGCTTCGGCTGGGCTTGGAATTGATGCAGGGAGAAATGGAACTGAGTATGCCCTCCATGGAGGAACTGTTTGACCGGGTAGGCCGGCAACTGGATGGCCTGGCAGGCGAGTTTTTTCTGGGGACGGCGGCGCAGATGGCGGCCGTCACAGGCAGGCCGCCCCAGACAGCGATGAAGATCCAGCTGGAGCTTATGCCGCTGCCGCTTGACAAGGGGGAAACAGACCTTTTGGTGGAGCTGTCCGGCTGTTTGGGTCGATATGACCTGTCCGGCCAGGCAAGGGCGCTGGAGCTCTACAAGAACCGCCTGGACGGAGCAATTGCCCAGCGGGAGGGGACACTTCGTCAGAGGGCCAGAGCATCAATGACCGCCTCGGTATGTGCGGGTCTAGCATTGATTGTGATCTTACTGTAAAAGGAGCCGCCCATGGATATTGATTTGATTTTCAAGATTGCGGCGGTGGGCATCATCGTCTCCATACTCAATCAGGTGCTGGTTCGCTCCGGCCGGGAGGAACAGGCCACCATGACCACCCTGGCAGGTCTGGTAGTTGTACTGATGATCCTGGTGCAGAAGATCGCGGAGCTGTTCGAACTGGTCAAGACCCTGTTTAACTTTTGATGGATGCAGTCTTTAAATGCGCGGCGGTTGCGGTAGCCGGGGCATTGCTGGCGTTGGTGGTCCGGCGGCAGAGCGGCGAGTTTGCGGCGCTGGTGTCCATGGGAGCGGTGCTGGCGGTATTCGTTTTGGGAATGGAGTTCTTGAAGCCGGTGCTGACCTTTGCAGATACCCTCCAGGAGACGGCCCGGCTTCAGGAGGGGGCCATAGGCCCGGTGATGAAAACGCTGGCCATTGGATTTGTAACAGAGACCGGCAAAAATATTTGTGAGGATGCCGGAGAAAAAACGGTTGCCGGTGCGCTGCAAATGGCAGGCGGGATCGGCGCGTTTTATGTGCTGCTGCCGCTGCTTTCCAGTGTATTGGAGCTGCTGGAGCAGATGCTTTCATGAGGTGTACTGTGAGAAAAGGAATGCTGATGGCGATCCTATGTATGTTGTTGCTGCTCCCTGTCCACGGGACGGATCTGGAGGAGCAGAGCAAAAAGCTAGGCCTTTCGGAGGTTGAGCAGGCGCTGCCCCAGGAGGCGGGGGAACTGATGGGAGATCGGGATGTCACTGATAGCGGCGGCCTTGGCGAAGGCGTTCGAAAGATTATTGTTGCCGCAGCCGAAAAAAGCCATGGTGCTGTAAAAAACGGTATGGCCCTTTGCGGACAGGTTTTGGCAATCGTGCTGCTTTCCGCAGTGCTGCGGGGCGTAGGCGGCACTCAGCCGGAAATGGCAATGCGGCTGGCGGGCGTGCTTGCCATCGGTGTGGTATGCCTGGGGCGGATATCAAGTTTTTTTACCCAGGCAGTGCAGACGGTGGACAGTATGACCACCTTTTCCGGCTTTCTGTTCTCTGCCCTGGCTGCTGCCACTGCGGCCACTGGTGCGGTGGGGACCTCTACGGCATTATATGGTGTCACGGTGTTGATCCTGGGCGTCATGGCAAAGGTGGTCCAGGCCATTTTTATCCCGGGGATTTCCTGCTATATGGCCCTGTCGGTGGCAGATGGTGCCCTGGGAGATGGGAGCCTCAAACCGGCGGGAGATGCCTTAAAGCAGCTGCTTAGCAGTGCGCTGAAGTTTTCGGTGCTGATCTTTACAGCATATATGTCCCTCAGCGGAGTCATCAGCGGCAGCGCGGATTCCTCCGCGGTGCGGGCGGCAAAGCTGGCGATCACAACGGCGGTGCCTGTGGTGGGCAGTATGATCGCCGATGCCTCAGAGACCCTGCTGGTGAGTGCCGGACTTCTTCGCAGCGGCGTGGGCGTCTTTGGCCTGCTGGGTGTTTTGGCAGTGAGCATTGGTCCGTTTCTGGAGACAGGCCTGCAATATCTGATGCTGAAATTCTCTGCTGCTGCGGCTGCTTTGGTGGGCGAGAAGGAGCTTTCCGGCCTGATCGGCGCCCTGGCGGCGGCGTTGGGCCTGCTGACAGCTGTGACGGGGGTGTGTACGGTGATTTTAATGATCGGATGCGTGTGCTTTATGAAGGCGGCAGCGCCATGATGGATTTTCGGGCATATTTGATCCGGCTGACAGCTGCGGCGATCCTGGGTGCAATCGTGCGGAGATTGGCACCCGCAGGCGGTGCGGGACGGGCGGCGCGGTTGGGCGCGGGACTGCTGGTGCTGCTCACTGCCTTTTCGCCCCTTGCGTCCGTCAACACCGCGTCTGCGGCCCAGGACCTGGTGCGGCATGGATACGCTGATCCCCTGACAACCGTAGAGTTCAGCAAAAATGTCAACGATCTTCTCTCTGAGCTCATAACAGAGCAGGCGGAGGCATATATATTGGACAAGGCCCAGGAGCTTGGCATGGTTGTGACGGCGGAGGTCACGGTAATGGTGGAGGACACCTATCCGGTTCCCTATGCCGTCAAGCTCAGCGGAAGCCCCACGGCGGCACAGCAGGCAAAACTCAAGGAGGTCATAGCCGCCGATCTCAAGATACCGGAGGAGAGACAGGAGTGGTTGAATATGTGAAAAGCGGGACATGGAATGGGATGCTGAAAAAGCTTAAAGCCTACCGTTTCCCGGCGCTGATCCTGCTGCTGGGATTGGGGCTGATGCTGTTGCCTTCGGGGCTGTCCAAAGAGGAACCGGAGAAAGTGCTATCCCCATTCTGACTCTCATCCCATTCCATGTCCCGCTTTTCACATATCAAAAGAGGCGGAGGCACTGCTGTCGGAGCTTCAGGGGGCAGGGGAGGTCAAGATACTCTTCAGCCTGGAAAACGATGGGCAGAGGGAGTATCTTTCCGATGTCTCCGAGAGTCAGAATGGGGATAGCAGTCAGAGCTCCCAGCAGACGGTACTTCCCAGTGGAAGCGGCGGCGAAAATCCGGTGATCCAGAGCCGCAGCTATCCCAAATTTCGCGGCGCGGTGGTGCTGTGCAGCGGCGAGAGCCCCAGCCTGACCTTGCGCATCAAACAGGCGCTGTCCAGCCTGACCGGGCTGGGTATGGATAGAATCAGCGTATTAAAGATGAATTGAAGGAGGACACTATGACAACAAAGCTTTGGAAACGGAACGCAGTGGTGGCGGTGGTGCTGCTGTTTATCTGCGTGGGGATCTACCTAAACTGGTCCTACAATAAGGAACCTGCGGCAGAAACGGCTTCCGGTACCTTGGAACTGGCGGACACGCTGGATCTGGCTCTTTTGAATGTAAT
>CABSAB010000023.1 GCA_902475515.1 uncultured Eubacteriales bacterium
TGCAAAGCGAAGTGCCCGCCGCATAGGCCGGCAATCCGCCGGCCTGAGTTTCATAGAACTTATTCCGCAGACGCATTGAGAAATGCGTTGAGCGCGCTCAAAAACTCATCTGCATCCACACCGTGGACCATGCAGGCCTCCTCCACGGTCTCGCCGCGGGAGGACGGGCAGCCCAGGCAGTGCATACCGATGGAAAGGAACATGGGAGCGGCCTCCGGGGCAATATCGAGAATTGTACCAATGATGGTATCTTTGGTGATCTTCGTCATGATGAACCTCCTATTTTTTATAAATGAACTGTTGCGCTTATTATATCCCTTTTTTTCTCGTTTTTCAACCGGAAAAACATACGCCGAATAATCTTCAAATAATCCTTTCGCAAGAGTGAACAATTGTTTAAAACAATAATTTGATTATTTCATCTTTTTCGGTTTTGGGACTGGCAACTCATCATAAATAGATTCCAATAACATTTTTAAAAACTCTCGATTGTCAATATCATCAACGCGCAGTAGCTTTTTCCTGCCACCAGCAACCATAGAGTCGTATTCTGCATTTGGAAGCAACTGAATCGCCGTGGGGACGGGTCTAATCAAAAAGCGTTCATCGCATACATAAGCTGCAACCTTACCCTTGTAGTATATTAAATACTCGCCCATCATTCTTCGATAAAAAATATTCGGAAGCTCTGAAAGCTGATCCATCAAGAATTCCATATACTCTTTGCTTGTTGCCATTTGTACCCCCGTAAATGTCAATTTATTGCCTGGATAAAGCAAAAGGCCGCTGCTTTTGCAGCGGCCTTTTCATCATCATTTAACCCTTCAGGGCAGCGGCTACTTCGGCGGCCAGATCGGAAACTTCCTTCTCGATGCCTTCGCCGGTCATGAAGCGGGTGAACGCTTTAACGGTGATCTTACCGCCAAGCTGCTTCGCCACAGCGGCCACATGCTGCTCCACAGACACGCCCTTCTCCTTGACGAACTCCATCTGCATCAGGCAGTTCTCCTCATAGTACTTGCCGAGCTTGCCCAGAACGATCTTTTCCTTGACCTGCTGAGGCTTGGAAGCCATCTTGGGATCGTTGTCCATTTGAGCCAGCTGAATCTCCTTCTCCTTGTCCAGGGTCTCCTGAGAGACATTGGACTTGTCCAGGAACATGGGATTCATGGCGCAAATCTGCATGGCCACGTCCTTACCGAGCTCGGTAACAGCCTCAGGCGCAACACCCTCGACCTCCATGTTTACCAGAACACCAACCTTGCCGCCGGCATGGATATAGCCAACGTTCACACCGGTATCATAGCGGACAAAGCGGCGGATCTGCAGGTTCTCGCCAATGGCAAGAATTTTGTCATTGGTCACATCGGTAACGGTCCGGTCAGTACCGGGATACGGCATTGCCTTGAGCGCCTCAACATCGGCAGGGTTCTTCTCGGCGATCACGGCAGCAATGTCCTTCACAAAGTTCTGGAACACTTCATTCTTCGCCACGAAGTCCGTCTGGGAGTTGACCTCCACCACAACGCCAACGCCGTTTGCAGCGGTCAGCGCGTAGGAAACACCCTCGGCGGCGACCTTGCTGGCCTTCTTCTGCGCGGCGGCCATGCCCTTCTCACGAAGGTACTCTACCGCCTTATCCATATCTCCGTCGGACTCGGCCAAGGCTTTCTTGCAGTCCATCATGCCAACGCCGGTCATCTCGCGGAGCTTCTTCACATCACTTGCGGAAAATGCCATGATTTTAACCTCCTATAGAATCTATAAAATCAAAATTACTCAGCCGCGGGAGCCTCGGCAGCCTCAGGGGCCGTCTCGGGAGCGGTAGTCGCCTCAGCGGCTTCGGCCACATCCTCGCCCTGCTTGCCCTCCTGCACGGCATTAGCCATGGTGGCAGAGATCAGCTTGATGGCACGGATGGCGTCATCGTTGCCGGGAATCACATAGTCGATCTCATCGGGATCGCAGTTGGTATCCACGATGGCGACAATGGGAATGTGCAGCTTGCGGGCCTCGGCAATGGCATTGCGCTCCTTGCGGGGGTCCACGATGAACAGAGCGCCGGGAAGCTTCTTCATCTGCTTCACACCGCCCAGATACTTCTCGAGCTTTTCGATTTCAAGATTCAGCTTCGCGACTTCCTTTTTGGGGAGCATCGCAAAGGTGCCGTCCTCCTGCATCTTATGCAGCTGATTCAGGCGCTCCACGCGAGTCCGCATGGTCTTGAAGTTGGTGAGCATACCGCCCAGCCAGCGGGCGTTCACAAAGTACATGCCCACACGCTCCGCCTCTTCACGGATGGCGTCCTGGGCCTGCTTTTTGGTGCCGACGAACAGCAGAGTCTCGCCGTTGGCGGCCAAATCGCGGACGAAGTTATATGCTTCCTCCAACTTTTTAACGGTTTTCTGGAGATCAATGATATAAATACCATTTCTCTCGGTGTAGATGTAGGAAGCCATTTTGGGGTTCCATCTTCTGGTCTGATGACCGAAGTGAACACCGGCCTCCAACAGCTGCTTCATAGATACGACTGCCATGATAAATTTCCTCCTTTAAGTTATCCCGCCACCCCAATCATCTCCCCGCCAGACCGAGATTCGGCACTATGGCGGAAATCCTTGGGTGTGTGTGGTTCTCTGCTTTTGCAGAGCCTTTAAATTATACTATATCTCCCCGCGGAATGCAAGGAGAATTACCAACTTTTTTGCGTTTCCCCGTTAGAATTTGCATTTTTTCCGGCAGGATTCCCGGCGGCAGGGCTCCCGGATGCGCTCCAGTTCCACCTCCACCAGAATGATATCGCTGCCAAGCCTCCGAATGCAGCCCCAGGGGATCACATAGTCATCCTCCCGGCCAAACAGCCCAAAGAACTTCGGCCGGCCCGGCACTACCAGAGCAACTACGTTGCCGCCGGTGCAGTCCATCACCAGGTCTGACACAAAGCCGATCCGGCAGCCATCGCAAATATTGATGACCTCCCGGCATCGAAGCTCCGAAAATCTCACCCGCATCATACCACTCCCTTTTTTAACAGTCTATGCGGGTGTTTCGGCGAGATTTCCATGTTTACTGAACGGAGATTGCCTTTCTGAGCTGGGCAATTGCATTCTTCTCAAGCCGCGAGACCTGGGCCTGACTGATGCCGATCTCGCCGGAGACCTCCATCTGGGTCCGGCCGTCGTAAAAGCGCAGGGCCAGAATGCGTTTTTCCCGGTCGCCCAGGTTCTTCATAGCCTCACGCAAGGCTATGTGTTCGATCCAATTTTCGTCGGTATTTTTTTGATCCCGTACCTGATCCATTACCGTCAGCGGGTCGCCGCCGTCGGAATAGATGGGATCATAGAGGCTCATGGGGGATGCAATGGCATCCATGGCGAAGTTGACGTCTTCCACCGGGATGCCCAATTCCTTGGCGATGTCCTCCATGGAGGGCTCCTTCTGCTTCTCTTTGATATATGCCTCCCTCGTCTGGAGGACCCGATATGCCGTATCGCGGATGCTTCTGCTGACCCGCAGAATGCTGTTATCCCGGAGATACCGCCGGATCTCGCCGGAGATCATAGGGACGCCGTAGGTGCTGAACCGGACTCCCAATGTGGGATCAAAGTTTTCAATGGCTTTCAGCAGTCCGATGCACCCTACCTGAAACAGATCGTCCGGATTCTCCCCACTGCCGGAAAACCGCTGGATCACACTGAGCACCAGGCGAAGATTTCCCTCCACCAGCGCATTGCGTGCTTCCCGGTCCCCTTGCTTGGACCGGGCCATCAGGGCCATCATTTCCTCATTTTTCAGAACCTTCAGTTTTGATGTGTTTACGCCGCAAATTTCAACCTTCCCAAGCATACTTTAAACCCTCCTGGAAAAAATCCCAACGATAGAATTTTTCCCAGGAGGGCCATTTTCATTCTGCCGAAAAAGAGAAGTTATAGGGAAGCTTTGGAGGTTCTTTTTTAATCCGTGACCAGGAAGCCGTAGGTAGCACTTCCCTGATATGCATCGCCGTTCCACACTGCAGTAACTACATAGATGCAGGTCCCGTCCAGAAGCTCCAGTGTGCCTTGTTCATCCAGTTCCACAGGAACCTCCTGATCCAGAAGCTTTGGATCTCCTGTATAGGCGGTTACCGTGATCTCATCTGCCTGTGGTGAAGTGCTGAGGGTAACTTTATCCGTTACAAAGCGTTTAATGGTCTGGTCCTCTCCGAGCCCCCATTGTGACGGATGCTGTCCGTCCAGTATGGTGTTGTTGGCACCGGCGGAAATGCCTTCTTCCTCCGCACTCCCACTTTCTGTATAATTCCAGCTTCCATAGCGGTGGGGCACCACCATGGTGACCGTAAACTCCGGGGCGTCATAGCTGATATTCAGTGCCGGAATATCCCGCACTGGCTCCTCCTCCCACCATTTAGGGCCGTCAAAGAGCGCGGGAATATTGTCCTCCGGCGGGATTTGGTCTACAAAATCTTCACTGATGACCCGCACGGTCTCTGCGCTGATCTGCGCCGGATAGGATTCCATGACCATCCCCGGCCACTCGATCCGCAGGTCGCTTCCGCGGGCAATTTGATCCAATGTGATCTTTTCCCCGTCCATATTGTATATCTCCGCATCGCCCACATGGACAACAAAATAGTCTCCGCCCATTCGATCCATTCCATTCTGGTCACTCCTACAGGCGGCCATAATGGAACTGTCATCCAACTTCTTAAAGAGCCAAACCTCCAGTGGTGCATCCATCGCATCCGCATCTTCTGCACTGGCGGTCTGCTCAGATACCGCAGCTTCCGGCGCATCCGCAGCCGGAGCACTGCCCGCCGAATCAGGTGCGCTGGAACCGCAGGAAGAAAGCAGCAGACAAAGCGCCGCAGTTAAAAACACAAAAAATTTTTTCATAGTCACATCCTCCTACCACTTAGACGAATACTTTCGTTAAAAGGTTCCCCCACTCACAGATAAATTATGAAAATCGCTTCCACCGCAGCGGAAGCGATCCTTGCTTACAGTCCGAGCTGAAGCCGGCAGGCCGTCAGCGTATTTTCCAAAAGCATGACGCGGGTCATGGGTCCCACTCCGCCAGGCACCGGGGTGATGAAACTCGCCTTTTGCGAAACCGCCGAATAGTCCACATCGCCGCAAAGCTTTCCTTCGTTGTTCCGGTTCATGGCCACATCGATGACCACCGCACCATCCTTGACCATATCCGCTGTTACAAAGTCCGGCGTTCCTACGGCAGAAATCAGAATATCCGCCCGCAAAGTCTCCGCTTTCAGGTCTTTTGTGCGGGAATGGCAGACGGTCACTGTCCCGTTCTTCTGAAGTAGCAGCAGCGCCATGGGCTTTCCGACAATGTTGCTCCGTCCAATGACTACACAGTGCTTTCCGGCAGGGTCAATATGATAATGTTCCATCAGTGCCACGATTCCTGCGGGCGTACAGGGTGCAAACCTGGGCATTCCTGCCGTGAGATAGCCCACGTTCACCGGATGGAAAGCATCCACGTCCTTTCTGGGATCAATGGCCTCGATCACCTTTTGCGGATCGATCTGCTTCGGCACCGGAAGCTGGACCAGAATACCGTGGACACTGTCATCATGGTTCAGCGTATCCAAAAGCTCCAGAAGCTCTGCTTCCGTGGTCTCCTCGGGCAGGGTATACATGGCGCTATAAATGCCGCACTCCCGGCAGTCGTTCTCCTTATTTCGTACATAGACCTGCGAAGCGGGGTTATTACCTACCAGCACCACCGCAAGTCCGGGCCGATGCCCCTGTGCAGTCAGCTGTGCCGCCTGCCGGGTGATATTCTTCTTACAAATGGCAGCAAAGCCCTTGCCGTCCAGTATTTCTGCCATAACGTTTCCTCCTTGCATCATGTATCAATGAAGCAGCATTTCCTCTGCACTTTTTCGGGTGTTCTCCGTAATTCTTGCGCCGCCGATCAGCCGGGCGATCTCGTCTGTGCGTCCCTCCGGCTCCAACGGCGTTACGCTGGTATAGGTACGGCCATTTTGTTCTGCTTTGGAGATCAAAAAATGCGTATCTGCCATGGCCGCAATCTGGGGTAGATGGGTCACACAGAGCACCTGCTTGCCTACGGACACCGTGTGAAGCTTCTCCGCCACCTTCTGTGCCGCCCGGCCGCTGACACCGGTGTCTACCTCGTCAAAAATCAGCGTGGGTACATGGTCCTTTTCCGACAGAACATTCTTCATGGCCAGCATGATCCTGGCCAGCTCACCGCCGGAGGCGACCCGGTTCATCTGCCGAAGCTCCTCACCCACATTCGCAGACATCATAAACCGGCAGATATCTCCGCCGCTTTCATCCAAATGGGGCCGGGGCGTCAGCTCGCACAGAAACTGAACCCGGGGCATATCCAGCTGCCGAAGTTCAGAGATCAGCCGCTCCGCAAAGGCCTTGGCCGCGGCAGTTCTGGAGACGGTCAGTTCATCCGCCAGCCGCCGGGCGTTCCGCTTCTTTTCTTTCAGAACTTTTTGAAGTTTTGCAATGGTATCGTCTGAGACCTCGATGGCCTCCAATTCCTGTTCACAAGACGCCAGGTATGCAAGGATATCCTCACAGCTTGCGCCATATTTCCGGCGCAGCCGCTGGATCACATCCAGCCGGTCCTCTACCTCCTCCAGTGCCGCCGGAGAAAAGTCCAGACGGTCCCGCAGGTCCCGGACCTGCTCGGCTATATCCTGTACGGCGAAACTCAGTTCCTCCGCTTGGCTTTGGACCTGTTCCACTTCTTCCGATGCGTCTGCAAAGGGCCGGAGCGTGCTGACTGCCTGAGAAATCAGTGATGCGGCACCATCGGTCTCCTCACCGCCGTAAAGAGCCTCCGCCGCCTGGGTCAGAGCCAGCATAAGCTTTTCACCGCTGCGCATCAAATTCCGACGCTGCTCCAGCTCCTGGTCCTCTCCGGGATGAGGTTCAGCCCGCTGGATTTCCTGGATCTGAAATTTCAACGTCTCCATACGGCGTATTTTTTCAGCTTCATCCATGGAAAGCGCCTGGATCTTTTTCCGCAGTGCATCCATTTCCAAATAAGCTTGACGGTATTCGTCCATCAGTGATTCATGATCCGCAAACGCATCCAGCATCGTCAGGTGGTTGTTCTCGTCAAAAAGCTGGGCGGAATCATGCTGTCCATGAATCTGAATCAGCTGCTGGCCCAGGCTCCGCAGCAAGGATACCGTCACCGGCTGGCCGTTGACGCGGCAGACATTTTTTCCGTCCGCATAGATCTCCCGCTGGATTAAAAGCTCTCCAGCATCGTAGGAAATTCCGTTTTCCTGGAACCACGCATATTCCGGTACATCCCGGAATACTGCAGAGATCCTGGCCTGATTGCTGCCGGTCCGGATGGCATCCCGGTAAGCCCGCTGGCCCAAAATCGCAGAAATCGCATCGATCACAATCGATTTGCCCGCACCTGTCTCACCGGTCAGAGCATTAAACCCCGGCCGAAAGGTAATATCCGCCTGTTCGATGACGGCGATATTCTCGATGTGGAGCAAGTCAAGCATAGTGTTACCTCGCTGTATTGATGATTCCCCGGAGCTCATCACAGAACTCCCGGGCGTATTCCGCATCCCGCATCACGATGAGGCCTGTGTCGTCCCCGGCGATAGTGCCCACAACATGGGTGATCTCCATGCTATCCACTGCCAAACAGGCCGCGGAAGCGGAGCCGGGCATGGTCTTGATGACCACGATATTCTGCGCGTAATCCAGCTTAATCACGCACTGATGAAAAATATTATTGACTCTTGCGTAGTAGTTGGCGGATTCGCTCTGCTGCACCGTATAACGGTATGCGCCTGAGGCAGAGAGTTCTTTGACGATCCGTAGTTCCTTGATATCCCGAGAAATGGTGGCCTGGGTGCTGTGAAATCCGCTCTCCTTGAGCGCCAGCAGAAGCTGCTCCTGGGTCTCGATCTCCCGCTGCGCAATGAGTTCCAATATTTTAGATTGGCGCTGGCTCTTCATAGTCATTTACCCCTGAAATTTTTTATTGAGAATCTCATAATAGCTTAAGTTTTTGATCTTCGCCAACCGGATGCGTCTTCTGGACACCGTCACAACGATTTTATCCTCCGCATTGAGCCGGAACGCCTTTCCGCCGTCCACGGACAGAAATGCGCTGCGCTTTCCGATGCGGCCAACCTGGGCAGTCACTACACGGTCTTCCATCAGCACCAGCGGACGCACCCCCATGGCGTGGGCACAGATGGGAGTCACGATAATATTCTTTGCCGTAGGTTCCACAATTGGCCCTCCGGCAGACATGGAATAGGCCGTGGTGCCCGTGGGGGTGGAGATGATCAGGCCATCACCGTCAAAATGCATAGCCTCCACATGGTCGCAGGACACGGTCAGCTGAATGACACGGGCTACAGCGCCCTTGGTGATCACCGCGTCATTGAGGGCATTATCTTCATAGATCACACGGTCATTGCGTTTCACCGCCACATGGATCAGCATACGCTCCTCAAAACGGAGCTCCGGCTCCAAAAGCTTGGGTAGGAGATGCAGCTCATTGCTCTCCAGTTCCGCCATGAAGCCCATAGTTCCGGTATTGATACCCAGCATGGGAATATCCTTGTTTCCCACCAAGCGGGCCGCATGCAAAATGGTGCCGTCTCCGCCAAAGCAGATCAAAAGGTCACAGCGCTTCAGGGCCGATTCCATGGGCGTCAGCTCGATTCCGGCGGGCAGTTCAAATCCACGCTCCACCTGAAAAGGCAGACATACCTGTGTCTCGGCTCCGTGCTTCTGCAGGATCTGGACCGCTGAACGGGTGATCTGAAAGCCCCGATCCCGATAGGGATTCGGCATCAACGTGATGTTTTTCATGATAATCACCCCTTCAATGCGTTATGTGCTTCCTGAACAACGCCTTCCAGCGTAAATTCCTTTAATTCCATCGGACAAAGGGACAAGTGCCCCAGAAATTCGATATTTCCCTCCGGACCCTTTACCGGAGAATAGGTGAGATTCACCACGGTAAACCCAAGGTTTTGGGCCGTTTCCAAAAATGAATGTAGAACCTCCAGATGGGTTTCCGGCTCCCGGACGACGCCCTTCTTTCCCACCTTCTCTTTGCCCGCTTCAAATTGTGGCTTGATCAGGCAGAGCACCTGTCCTGTAGGCTTTAAGAGCGTTTTGATTACCGGAAGTACCAGCTTCAGGGAAATAAAGGATACATCTACTACCGACAGGTCCAGGGGTTCTCCCAGCTGCTCCGGTGTAACGTTCCGAATATTCGTCCGTTCCATCACCACCACCCGGGGATCGCTGCGGATGCTCCAGGCCAACTGGCCGTACCCAACATCGATGGCAAACACCTTTTTTGCGCCCTTTTGCAATAGGCAATCGGTAAATCCGCCGGTGGATGCACCGGAATCACTGCACACATAGCCCTCCGGATCTACGCCGAAGAAATTCAGCGCCTTCTCCAGCTTTAATCCGCCCCGGCTCACAAAAGGGCAGGTATTTCCGCGAATCTCAATATCCGCCTCCGGGGAGACTGCCGTACCGGGCTTATCCACCCGCTGGCCGCCTACAAAGACAAGCCCCTCCATGATGATTGCCTGGGCCTTAGAGCGGCTTTCACACAGTCCTTTTTCAGTAAGCAGCAGATCAAGACGTTCTTTCTTCAAGGCTGATTAACTCCTTTGCGGTTTTGCAAACACTCTTTGCGTCAATACCCAGGGATTCATAGAGCTGTGCCACGGTGCCGTGGGTCACAAACCGGTTGCCCAGGTTCATAAGGCGCATGGACTTCGGCGGTATTCCGGCCTCCAGCAGTTCCCGCAGCAGGCTTTCACCGACGCATCCGGTAGAAACGCAGTCCTCCAGCACAATGAGCCGCCCTGTTTTCTTCACAGATTTCAGCACCAGGGCCGGGTCCAGAGGCGCAAGAGAGAACAGCTTCACAACTTCCGCGTGGATACTGGCTTTATCCAGCAGCTTGGCGGCCTCCAATGCCTCATTGATCATAGCGCCATAGGAGACGATGGTGATATCTTCTCCTGCCTGGAGCACCTGATCGGCCAAAATGCTGCCGACATACATACCATTGCTGCCTCGTGGATAACGAACCGCCACCGGTCCCTCCATCTGGTAAACGGCATGATGCAGCGTCTTGCGGAGCTCCTCCGTAGAGGCTGGCGCCAGCAGCTGCAGATTTTGTACCGTCCGCAGAAAGCATGCGTCAAAGGCACCGTGATGGGTCTCGCCATCTGCGCCAACCAATCCGGCACGGTCCACCGCAAACACCACATGGAGCTTCCCGATGGCCGCATCATGGATCAGCATATCATAGGCCCGCTGGAGAAACGTGGAATAGATCGCGACCACAGGAAGCATACCCTGTTTTGCAAGGCCGCTGGCCATGGTCACAGCATGCCCCTCCGCAATACCTACATCAAAAAACCGCTTGGGGTAGCGGTCGGCAAAATCACTCAGTCCCGTCCCCTGTTCCATAGCTGCTGTAATGGCACAGATCCGCCGGTCCTCGCTGGCCATGGCGCACATGGTCTTGCCAAAGGCTGACGAGAAGGACTCGCGGCCGTTTCCGCTGCACGCACCGGACTGCACATTAAATCCGGAGACGCCGTGGAATTCGTCGGGATTCTCCTCTGCATAGGAATAGCCCCGACCTTTTGTAGTGGTCACATGCAGCAACACCGGACATGCCAAGGCTTTGGCCTGCTTCAGCAGGAAAGACATCTTGCGGATATCATGGCCATCCACCGGCCCCAGATATACAAAACCCATCTCATCAAACATATTGCTGCCGATCAGGGCATTTTTCATCCAGAGCTTGATCCGGTGTGCCACGTTATAAAGGTGCTTTCCGCCCGGGAACGTATGGGTAAAAGCGTGGAACGCACGCTTAAAATTCAAGTAAGAGGGTTTCAGCCGCTGGCGGGCCAGGAACTTGGACATGCCGCCCACATTTGGCTGAATAGACATACCGTTATCATTGAGCACTACGATCAGCGGTTCCTTACTCTGTCCGGCATCATTGAGGCCCTCGTAGGCAAGGCCGCCGGTAAGGGCACCGTCACCAATCACTGCGATCACGCTATAGTCCTCACCCTGCAGTGTTCTGGCACGGGCCATACCCAGTGCGGCGGAAACAGAATTTGAAGCATGGCCGCCCACAAATGCGTCTGCATCGGATTCTACCGGCCGGGATCGCTTCCTGGCCCTGCGGCC
>CABSAB010000024.1 GCA_902475515.1 uncultured Eubacteriales bacterium
GAGGTGTGAGATGCTGGAGCGCAGCGTAACGCTGGTCCAGGGCAACTACATACTCTTTGTCTCAGCCGAAGACACCGCCCTTGTGGTGCGTGCTTTCCAGGACGCGCTGTAAAGGAGGCGATGGAATATGGCATTTAACAGCTTATTTTTCATTTTCGCGTTTCTCCCCATCAGCCTGATCCTGTATTTTATTACACCAAAGCGGCTGAAAACCGCTGTGCTGGTACTCATCAGTCTGGTGTTTTATGCCTGGGGCACGCCGCAGTACATCGTTTTGATGCTGTTCTCTGTGGTCTTTAACTACTGCACCGGCCTGGAGATCGACCACTACCTCTCTCAGGAGCGCTACACGGGCGCGAAGGTCACCATGATCCTTGCGGTGATCGTCAACCTTTTACTGCTGGGCTTCTTTAAGTACTATGGCTTCCTGATTGACAGCATCAATGCCGTCACAGGGCTTCATCTCCACTACACGGAGCTTCCGCTTCCCCTGGGCATCTCCTTTTACACCTTCACGGTGCTCTCTTACATTCTGGATGTGTACAACGAGAAGGCCCCTGCCCAGACGAACTTCCTGAACTGCGCGGCCTATGTGACCTTCTTCCCCAAGGTGATCTCCGGCCCCATCGTTCAGTATCACGACATGGACGAGCAGCTCAGCGAGCGGGTCATGGCCCCGGCCAAGTTTGGCGCCGGCGTCAACCTGTTCCTGGTGGGCCTCGCGAAAAAAGTCCTGATCGCGGACAATCTGGGTGTGGCCTTCGGGGCCATCTCGGGGCTGGAAAGCATGTCCGTTGTCACCGCATGGCTGGGCATGATCTTCTACAGCCTGGAGCTGTACTTCGATTTCTCCGGTTATTCAGACATGGCCATCGGCCTTGCCAAGATGTTTGGCTTCAACTTTGATAAGAACTTCAACTATCCGTACCTCTCCCACAGCATTTCGGAATTCTGGCGGCGGTGGCATATCTCCCTGGGTGCCTGGTTCCGGGAATATGTGTACATTCCCCTGGGCGGCAACCGCTGCTCCACCGCCAAGGTGGTACGGAATCTTGCGATCGTGTGGCTGCTCACGGGCTTGTGGCACGGTGCGGCCTGGAACTTTATCCTCTGGGGCCTGTATCACGGAGCTTTTGTCATGCTGGAGCGGTTTGTGCTGAAGGACTTTCTGGAGAAGATTCCAAAACCGATTCGGATCTTCGGCACTGTACTGCTGGTATTCTTCGGCTGGGTGCTGTTCTTCTCCCCCTCGCTGGGGAGCGCGCTGCACTATTACGGGCAGATGTTCGGCGCCGGACACATGGGCTTCCTGGACGCCACGGCGAAATATTACCTGTCCGGCAATGTGTGGCTTCTCTTGATTGCCATTATCGGCTGCGGGCCCATCGTCCAGCGGCTCCATCAACGGCTGTGCTATTGGAAAGGCGGCGCATTCCGTTACATCTCTCTGGCGGCCTATGCCATCGCGCTGATCCTGTGCGTGGCGTATCTGCTCGGCACCACTTATTCTTCCTTCCTGTACTTCCAATTCTAAGGGGGTGTGTACATCATGGATAACCTGACACCCAAACAACGGCGGCAGAAGGCCGCGCAGCAGCGACGGACCCACAATGTGATGCTGGCGGGCATCTTCCTGTTGATTCTGCTGGTCTTTGCCATCATCAACCTGTGCACGAAAACACAGGATTTCTCGGAATTCGAGAACCGCAGTCTTGCAAAAATGCCCGCTTTCTCGCTAAGTACCCTGGCGGATGGCAGCTATTTTTCGGGCATCACAGACGCCTTTAATGACCAGTTTTTCGCCAGGGACGGATGGATCTCTATGAAGCTCCGGGAGGATTCTTTTCTGGGGCGCAAGGAGTCCGGCGGCGTATATCTGTGTGACAGCGGCTATCTCATCGCCGCGCCGGAGACCCCCAATGAGGAGGCCCTGCAAAACACAGCCCTGGCCATCCAGCAGTTTTCGGCTAAGTATCCCGATGTTTCCATGCAGACCCTGCTGATTCCCGGTGCCTCGGCCATTTTAAAGGAGCATCTTCCTAAGAACGCTCCAGTCCGGGATCAGCTGCAGGATATCGCCAATGCCACGGAACTCATTGGGCCTTGTGTGCAGCATATCGACGTATCGGAAAATCTCGCTGCCCACGCGGCAGAGTACATCTATTACAAGACCGACCACCACTGGACCTCTCTGGGTGCCCGCTATGCCTTTGAATCCGCGGGCGGCGCACTGGGGGTTCAGAACGCGGTCACCTACGATATCTATACGGTCACCACGGACTTTGAGGGCACCCTGGCCTCCAAGAGCGGCAGTCATCAGCAGCTGGACAGCATCCAGATCTATGCGCCTCAGGACGATTCGCTCGAGTATTATGTCAACTACTTTGACGGGCAAGAGGCAGTCTGCTCCATGTTCCAAAGCGCATGCCTGGAGGTCAAGGATAAATACACGGTCTTTTTCGGTGGGAACCACCCCATGCTGGAGGTACACACCACTGCCAACACAGACCGCTCCATCCTGATCTTTAAGGATTCCTATGCCAACAGCTTCATTCAGTTCCTGGTGCCTTATTACGATAATATCATTCTGATCGATCCCCGTTATTACTATGATAATGTGGAGTTGATCATGAACAACTCCAGGATCACGGATGTGCTGTTTCTATACAGCGCCGACACCTTCCTGACGGACACAGCGCTGGCGGATGTGCTGAATTCCAGCTCCGCCCAGCCCCAGGAGGACAAAGCCACAGCGCCGGAGCCCTCTGCGGCGCCATCTACAGCGCCTTCCCCGTCTCCCTCGGCACTGCCGGACTCCGCTTTGGAGGACGGTACAGATACTACTTCCGGCGGCAACCTCGCACCGCCCGAACCGGAGACCTCTGCTCCGGCCCAGGACGGACTGGACACCCTGGAGCCCTGACCCATCCCAACACAAAACCGGCTGACCGATTCGGTCAGCCGGTTTCTATATCTGTCACGCGCCGCTTCGTAAAAGGGCACACACTGCATGTATTGACACTTCCTTTCCCCGCTGGTGCCTCCTATAATCAAACTTAGGAGAGACCCCATATTATAAAGGAGGTTTAGAACATGAAAAAGAAATTGTTTGCCTGGACGCTGGTTTTTGCCCTGCTGATGGCTCTGTGCGCCGGATGCGGCAACCCGGCATCCGCGGAAAGCGCCGCTTCCACCCCACAGACCGGCGCTTCTGCCTCTGCGGCCCCTATCCCAGAGGTCTCCGATGCAGCATTGACAGCGTCCGCGGAGGAGCCCTCTGCGGAAGTTCCATCCGTCCTGGAACCAGTGAAGCCGGAGTATACTGTTTCCTATCCCCTGTCAGATACCCCCGTCACCCTGACGCTGCTCCACTCGGAGCCCATGCTGGGCCCCCTGTCCGGCCGCTGCGGCGTGGACAGCTACGGTGATGTAGCCGGCATTCAGCAGGCCGGTGAAGCTTGCGGTGTGGAGATCGTTTGGAATGAGGTCTCCATGTTCACCGCCAGCGAGGAATTTAACCTTGTAGTGGCCTCGGGCGACTATCCGGATATGCTCTCCGGCGTCAACACTTACTATGCCGGCGGCCTGTCCAAAGCCTTTGAGGACGAGGTCATTTTAGATTTGGGCGCACAGGTGCCGGAGTTTGCGCCGCTGTATTATAAAGCTATCCAGGCAGATGGTGAACTCTACCGCCAGACGCTGGACGACGAGGGCCGTACACTCGGGATCTATGCCATCTATAACGAGGCGATCAATAACGAAGGGGCCATGGTCCGCAAGGACTGGCTGGATGAACTGGGGCTGGAGGTCCCTACCACCTTTGATGCACTGACGGAGGTCATGACCGCTATTCAGTCCGAAAAAGGCGTTGCCAATCCCATCTATGTGAACGAGAGCTGCAACTTCCTGTCCTATGGCTTTAATATCAAGGGTTTCGACATGGTAAGCTCCACCATGCCTATGTATCAGGAGAATGGGACGGTCTACTGCTCGCTGAACTCCGACGGCTACCGGGACTATATTGATCAGCTGCATCAGTGGTATGATTCCGGGCTGATCAACCCAAATTTCATGGAATTCTCCTCTGACCTGATGTCCGGCGAGGTCGAGGTGGAAATGAACGCCGACCGGATCGCCATTTGGAGCGGCATGGTGACCAATATGACCAACTATTACGGCTCCGCTCCGGACGAGAGCTTTGAGGTCGTTCCCACGGTTATAACGTTGGATGGCGGCAAGGACCATATTACCCTGGCAACCCGTTCTCAGGATGCGGTAAGCATCTCCACAGCCTGCCAGAATGTGGAGATCGCTTTGGGCTGGCTCAATTACTGGTTTACCGACGAAGGCACGATGCTCTATAACTATGGCGTGGAAGGTGACACCTATGTGCTGGAAAACGGCACGCCCGCCTATACTGATAAGGTCATGAACAACGAGCTGGGCGTTGATCCCACCCTGTTCTGCCGGACCTTCTCGCTGGCCGGCTGCTCCTTTGGCTATACCGTCCAGGAGCGCATCTATCTGCTTTATGAGGACTACCAGACTGCGGCCCAAAAATATTGGACGGAAAATACCGACGGTTCCATGGCCGTGCCCACCCTGTCTCTGACCACGGCGGAAAGCGATGTTCTTGCAACCTATGGTACGGATATCACCACCTATGCGGCGGAAACCCTGCCAAAATTCATTTTGGGCACGCTCCCCATGAGCGACTGGGACAGCTACACCGCCCAGCTCGACGCCATGAATATCGACGAGATCGTTTCCGTCTATCAGGCGGCCTATGACCGGTATCTGAACCACTGAGATTCCAACGATCCGGCAAACACATGCGCCGAGGTTGTCCGGAACACTTAAGCGCGGACATATCCATCTAATCCCATATAGAAAAAAGACTGGCCATAATTGGCCAGTCTTTTTTGACTTTTCGCCCGGGACATATCAAATCTCCCCGGCATCGTAAGGAGATCCAATTATAAGCTTTATGCTGTCAAACCTGACACCCGCTCTGTGGCCCGGTCATAGGCGGCCTGCTTCAAGTCGATCATGTCCTGAAGGCCCATGTCGTAAAGTGTGTCCACAAATCCGTCAAACTCCGCATCGATATCCGCCGATCCGGTGATGAACTCCAGCACACGGCTGTCCGTGTAGGTGGAAAGGTCGGACTCTGTACCCAAGGCTGTTTTCACCTGTAAACCTTCAGGGCTCATTGTCCTTCTTGCCCTCAATATACAAAGCCCGTCCGTTCATTGTCAATATTCTTTTTTGCTGAGACTATATCCATTTTTGCAGGCTCAGTTCCGGTCCTTCAGATACCGCTCCATGGCCGCCGAGTTCATAATAACCTTGAGCAGCCGCCCGGCACATTCCTCCAGGGATTTCCGTTCCAGCGTCCTGTCCTGCACCTTTTTATGGAGCCAATCCACCATGCCGGGGAAGCCGGGCATCAGGAGGTCGTTGCCCGCTTGGATGCACTCCACAGCCAGACCTGTATCCCCTTCCCAGTCTGTGACCACAAAGCCATCAAAGCCCCATTCATCCCGAAGGATGTGCACCAGCAGCTCCCGGTTTGTCGCGGTCTGCTTGCCGTTTAGGGGATTGTAGGAGGTCATCATGCTGTGAGGATTTCCCTCCTTGACCGCGATTTCGAACCCCCGAAGGTAAATCTCCCGGAGCACCCGCTCGGTCATGACGGAATCATCCTTATCCCAGCGGCTCGTCTCCTGGTTGTTGGCCGCGAAATGCTTGACGCAGGTGGAAACCGGATATTTTTGTGCCCCCCGGATGATGGCTGCCGCAATCTTACCGGAAACCACCGGATCCTCGGCGTAATATTCATAATTCCGTCCGGCCAGCGGATTCCGGTGGATATTCATGGACGGAGCCAGCCACACATCCACCTTGCGCTCGGCGGCATCAGCACCGAAGGCCTCCCCCATTTTCTCTGCCAGCTCCGTGGAGAATGTGCAGGCAGTGATGGTGGCGGTGGGAAACGCCAGCTTGTTGGGTTTTCCACCCGGAATGCCCGCCGGGCCGTCGGCCATGGTGATGGTAGGGATACCCATACGGGAAATGGTGGCCGTGTAGCCGTTCATGCCGGGGATGCACTCGCTCAGAGGCCCCAGCTGGGTCATTTTCTCCATGTCCTCCGGGTGGAGCTTCTCCATGGCGTCCTTGTCCATGGTTTCCACGGCACTGAGGTTTGTGAGGTTTGCCCCCACCAGCAGTACGATCAGTTCAAAATCCTCCGCCTGTTGGACAAATTCCTCCATGGTGCACTTCCCGGCCTTCACATCGGAAAGCTGATATTTGGTTTGCGCTGTTGGCATAACCGGCCAGGTATAATCATTCTTTTTTTGACTGCCGTGCTGTTCCGCAGAGTTCGCCTGGATGGGCGGGGCCACGGGCCTTGTGCCCTCCGGGTCCCGCTTGGAAAGCTGGTTTAGCGGCCGGGTATGCCGCAAAGCCACCTGGTTGCTCACCTGCTCCAGGATCATCTCTTGGGTCTCAAAAACAGCAAACGCTTTGTTCTCCAAGGCATTCCCACCCAGGTACAGCGTGTTCTCTCCCGTCTGAAGCATCCAGGCCGCTTTTTCTTCGTTATATACCGCAAGGGCGCGCATTGGCAGTGTAAAAACGATCTGCTGGCTTTCCCCAGGCTGCAGCAGCTTTGTCTTCTGGAATGCCACCAGTTCCCGGTCCGGCCGCTCCAGGGGTTCCTCTGCCCCGTGGAAATAGATCTGCACCACGTCCTTACCGGCCACAGTCCCGGTATTGGTCACCGTCACGGCAAAGGCCACACCGCCTTCCGTCTGCTCAAAATTCTGCGCTTCACGCTGAAATGCGGTATAGCTGAGGCCATAGCCAAAGGGATAGCGCACCGGCACGCCGAATGTCGCAAAATAGCGGTAGCCCACATACAGGCCCTCCTGATATTCGGTGTACCGGCGGTTTCCAACCGGGCGCACCACCGTTTTCCCAACGGGCACCATCTCATGGTTCCCCACGCCGCCCCAATAGGGGATCTGGTTTTCGTCGCCTGTATACAGTTCAAAACCGTCTGCCCAGGCGCCAAAGTTCTCCGAGGACGGAATGTCCTTCCATGCCTTGGCAATGGTGTCAGTCAGATGGCCGGAGGGATTCACATGGCCCATGAGGATATCTGCCACAGCGGAGGCTCCCTCCTGACCGGGAATCCACGCCAGCAGCACCGCATCCGGCTGGTAAGTATCTACCCACTCCATGTCGATAATACCGCAGATATTCAACACCACGATGACCTTGGAAAAGCACGCTTTTGCTACCGCAAGCAGGGCATGCTCCCCATCGGCGAGATAATAGTCCCCGGGCTCCAGCTTCCGGTCTCTCCCCTCCCCGGCCAGCCGGGAAAGAGTGATCACTGCCGCGTCATTTCGCATTCCCGCCGCCCGCAGGGTCTCCACAGCAATCGGCATTTCAGGGACGGTGCCCCGGCGCATATGCGGCGGCTCCTGCTCCACTTTTTTCTGCTCCGCGGTGCAGTAGTCCGTATAGGCAGCCAGCAAATCTTTGTCCACATGGGCTCCCGCATTTTTCATGGCCTCGGGCATTTTGATCACATAGTTTGCAACGGTGCCGCCGGAGCCGGAACCGCCATGTAAGAATCCCAGCTGGCCAACACCGAGCAGAGCTACCTTCGCCTCGGCATCCAGCGGCAGAGCACCGTTGTTTTCAAGCAGTACCATGCCTTCCTGGGCGATCGTCCGGCCCACCGCAATTCGCTGCTGTTCCTCGGGTGTATAGGTCTCAAAGCCCTTTCCATAAACACGCTCACGCATAGCGCTCCCTCCTTTGTTATTGTCATTGTACAAATTTCGGCGGAATGATAACAGGGAGAAATCCGCAGAATATGTGGACAATTTTCAGCTTTTATGGTAAAATGACAACACTTTGCAGCAGTTGGAGGATATTTTTCATGGATTATCCACAAGAAGCATGCCGCACCTGTATCTATCAAACTCAAGTCGAACTGTACCGGAGCCGGCTGCGGCGCCAGCTGATTTTGGACATTGTCAATTTTCATCCCATCCACGGTCCTTCCCTTGCAGAGGTAGGCGAATACTATGGCTATGATTTTTCCAACGGGCAAGTAGTCATTTTTGTATTGAAGCTTTCTCCTAAAAACGCTTCTCCGGAGGCACGCAACCCGGGCCTCCATGCGGCGGAGCAGATTCTTCGGAACTCGCTGGAATCCTATGCAGGAGAATTTGAGCTTTGCCACACTGAGGATTTTTTGACCGGGCTCCTTTCCCCGGCGGATGGCGCCGGAGCCTGGAAGCGCAGGCTTGCTTTGGGCTTCCAGCGCCTACGCCAGGACAGGCAGCTCTCCCTCTTTCATCTGGTTCTGGGCGAAGGGCCTGCGGCAACGGACGCCAGCACCCTGTGCGAGTGCTTCCGTGCTGCCATGAACGCACTGGAGCTAGGCGTGATGTACGGCTATGACCGGATCTATGACTCCACCGTCCTGGACGAGATCCTTCCCCTGGACAGCACCATGTTATCGCCGCTGCATCAGGCGGTTTTACAAGACCTGCTGGCCGCCCGGGACCCGGAGCAGCTCAAGGCCTGGTTGGATGCGCTGTTTTCCGAGCTGTCTCCGCGCAGGAATTTTATGTGCTGCGCCAAGGAAATCTATTGGACACCTGTGTGACCCTCGCGCAGGAGCAGGAAACCCTGACGGACCTGTTTCGGCGGTTTTGCCAGGCCGGCACCAGTTCCCTCAGCGCCGCGGTTTCTATGGTGCAAAGCCATATTGCCCTTCATTTTCGGGAGACACTGACCCTGGAACATCTGAGCACTCTTTCAGGCCTGAACCCGCAATACCTCAGCACGCTCTACCGGCAAGAAACCGGACGATCACGCAGCACATAAAATTCCTGCGAATCCTAGCCGCTCAGTCCCTCCTTCGAGACACACAATTATCTGTAGAGCAGATCGCCCACCAGGTGGGCTATGAGGATTTCCGCTATTTTAGCAGGGTATTTCAACAAGCTACCGGGAAAACACCCAGCGGCTATCGAAAGGACCTGTGACAGCAGCACCGCCCGGACCATTTCCGCGCCAAACACTTTTCTCCCGGAAAGCCGCTTACCTTTTGGTGTGTACTTGCATTCCATTTCTTTTATGCTAATATAATGGATGATCCACCGCAAATTAAAATTGGAGGTGCCTTGATGAAAGTACTGCTGATCAACGGAAGCCCGCACGCAAAGGGAAACACGGCAATCGCCCTGGATGAGATGGAAAAAATTTTTGCAGAACAGGGTGTTGAGACGGAACGGATCCACATTGGCCATAAGGCCATTCGCGGATGTATCGCCTGCAGAAGCTGTTTCCAAAGCGGGAAATGTGTTTTTGAGGATTCGGTCAATGAAACTGCGCCAAAATTTGAACAGGCCGATGGAATCGTAGTCGCCTCCCCGGTATACTACGCCTCTGCCAACGCCACACTGGTCGCATTCTTGGACCGGCTGTTTTACAGCACAAGCTTTGACAAAACTATGAAGGTGGGAGCGGCTGTTGCCGTGGCCAGACGCGGCGGCGCATCTGCTACCTTTGACGAGCTCAACAAATATTTTACGATTTCAGGCATGCCGGTGGCCTCTGCACAGTATTGGAACAGTGTTCACGGCCGCGAGCAGGGCGAGGCTATGCAGGATGCGGAAGGCCTGCAAACCATGCGGGACTTGGCCAGAAATATGACCTTTTTGATGAAGAGCATTGAACTGGGCAAGGCACAATTTGGACTGCCGGAGAAGGAGCCCTGGACGCCGACGCACTTTATTCGATAAGGTCAATAAAAACAGGAGCCGCTCTCATGGAGCAGCTCCTGTTTTTGCCGCGCAGCCTATTGGATTGGTTCCGGATTGTACCGTCTGAGCCAATCCAGTTCCGTGCGCCCGGGATTCGGTGCATACCATCCATCCTCAAACAAACGCTCGATTCTTCGAAAATACTCCTCATACATGCGTCCCACACGCTCCATGGAGTAGTTGGCCGCCGCCCATGTCCGGCAGTCCTCCGGCTTGAGCGCATCTATATGGTTGACCGCCCAGCAGAATTCTTCAAACGTCCTGCAGCGGTATCCGGTGACTCCATGGACGACCGTCTCGGGAAAAGCTCCCCAGTCGGTGGTGATCACCGGTGTTCCGCACAGCTGCGCCTCCACGTTCACACCGCCGAAGGGTTCCAGATAATAGGTAGGCATTAAAACCGCCTTGGCGTTTTGCAGCAGCAGCGCCCGCTCTTTGGGGCCAACTGCGGGCAAATAGCGAATATGACGCTCCCCCGCCAGATGCAGCCCCTCCTGCGGATTTTCCAGCGTCCCCTGGCCCACCACATACAGTGTATGCCCGGTGGCCTTCGCGATGTCCGCCGCAGTCTGCACCCCTTTCCGTCCAATCAAGCGGCCCAAATACAGCAGATAGTCTCCTTTTTCCTTTTGAAACGGAAAATCCTCCAACTCAAAATAATTGGGGATCACACAATCATACCAGGGGCCATCCTCAATTCCAAGCAACCCATAGACGTAGTGCATCCAGGCGTAGGACTCAAATACCCTGTGCTGAGAAAAGACACCGCTGTACCCGATCCCCGGTTCCACAGTCAGAAGTCCCACCGCGTCTGCCACCGGCTTTTGGTAATTTCCCATAGGACACAGCAGGATATCTCTCTCCTGTCTGCGCATTAAAATCTCTTGAATGGCATTTCGATTAAACACAGCATGCGCCTCGTCTCCGGGATCACATCGAAAAAATCCGGCAGCTCTGTCATAGTCTCCATAGGCTTTTTTCAACGTCTGCTGATCGGACACCTGTACAAATTCGTCACAGGGTACCTGCGAGCCTTCCACACCGTAAAAAATAACCGTGTGCCCATAGCTTTTTAGGATCTTTGCCAGCTTAATGATTTTTTGCGTATAAGCACAGGCTGAATTTTCCCTTGTCGTTTCCAGATGAGCCAGGCCCAGGTAGTGAAACCGCACGTCAATTCACGCTCCTTCCAATCCGAAAAGGGCGCCGGTTT
>CABSAB010000025.1 GCA_902475515.1 uncultured Eubacteriales bacterium
AGCTGCGGCTGGTGCGGCACTTCGGTTCGCCGGAAGCGGTATCCGCATTGAGGGATTCGCACCGGGGGTGCATGGGGATAATGACCCGCTGATCCGCCGCCTCCAGCAGCGCCTTGGATACGCCCTGCCCCTCGCTGCCCACGATCACCGCACCAAGCCGCAGGTCCGCCCTGCGAATATCCACCGCGTCGGGAGCCAGTGCAGTCACGATCACGGGGATCTCCTGCTTTCGGCTTTCCCGGAGCAGTGTCTCATGGTTCATGGTCCCGGGCGGGGTCCGGAAAATAGCCCCCATGGTGGCCCGGACGGTCTTGGGATTATAGGCGTCCGCACAGCCACCGGTGAGGAGCACCGGCACATCCAGCGCATCCGCCGTCCGGAGGATGGTCCCTAGGTTGCCCGGGTCCTGGATGCCATCCAGCACCAGCGTCCCCGGGGTAAGCTCCGCCTCCCGCTCCGGGGGCATCTCACACAGGAACAACGCCCCTTCAGGCGTTTCCATGGCGGACACCTGTGCCATCAGTTGGGGAGAAACCGTCACCAGGCGCACATGCTCCGGCAGTTCCGGACAGCTTGTCCCCTCCCGAAGTACCACAGCCCGCAGCCGCTCAGGCGCCCACCGGACCGCCTCGGCAAGAAGTTTCGTTCCGTCCCCCACAAACAGCCCCTGGGTCCGCCGGAGTTTCCGGCTTCCCTGGAGCCGCACCGTCCAGTGGCAGGGGCAGAATCTGAGGCTGGTGATGGTCTCGCCCCGGGCCGTCACAGGCTTTGCAGGCGGGAAAGGTCCTGGTTTTTTCCCATGACCATCACCGTGTCGCCGGCCTGGATCGTATCCTCCGCCCCGGGGGACATGAGCACCGTGCCGTCCTGCCGCTTCAGCGTCAGGACGTTCACACGGTACTTGCCCCGGACGTTCAGTTCCTTCAGATTCTGCCCCTGCCACTGGACCGGGGCGGTTATCTCGGCAATGCCGTACTCACTGGAAAATTCGATATAGTCCAAAAAGGATGCGGACCCCAAGCTGTGGACCATCCGCAGCGCCATCTCCCGCTCGGGGATCACCACCCGGTCCGCACCCACTCTCTCCAGGGCCCGCTTGTAGGTCTCGTTCCGGGCCTTGCAAATGATCAGCGGAATGCCCAAGTCTTTCAGATTCATGGTAATGATCACGCTGGCCGCCAGGTCCTCGCCGATGGCTACGATGGCGCAGTCGCACTCCGCCGCGCCGGCAGCCCGAAGCACCTGCATCTGCTGGGCATCGCCGATGGCTGCGTGGGTGGCCTTGTCCGCCGCCCGGCGGACCATCTCCTCGCTGTTGTCCATGACCAGGACCTCATGCCCCAAATCATAGAGCTTCTCCGCCGCCGCCGCGCCAAAGCGGCCCAGGCCGATGATCAGAAATGTTTTCATAGCTCGATCTCCTCCTAGCCGATGAGCACCCGGGTCTCGGGACGCCGAATGGCGTTGTCCGGGGGCGATTTCGTCATAAATGCAAAGCTGATGGTCATAATGCCCACCCGCCCGAAAAACATATACACGATGAGCAGGATCTTGGAGCCGATATTCAGCCCCGCCGTGATGCCGGTGCTCAGGCCCACGGTGCAGATGGCGGAGACCACCTCATAGATGGCATCTCCCAGGGAGATGCCGTTGGTAGCGGATACCACCACACCCCCAAACAGTCCCAGGCTCACCACCAGCAGGAAGATATTCAGCGCGCTGCTGATCTGATCCTGGGCGATCTTTCGGCCAAACACCACCACTTCCCCATGGCCCCGGAAGCCCCGGATCGCCGTCAGAAAGAGGATGCCCACCGTCACGGTCTTGATGCCGCCCGCCGTGGAGCCGCTGGAGCCGCCCACGAACATTAAAAGCGTGGAAATCAGCTTCCCGCTGCCGGTCAGCGCCCCCTGCTCCACGGTGTAAAACCCGGCGGTGCGGGTGGTTGCGGACTGGAACATGGCCGCAAGAAGCTTTTCTCCCGCAGGGAGATTTCCCAGAGTCCCGGGGTTGTTCCACTCCACCAGCGCGATCGCTCCGAAGCCGCCCAGCAGCAGCACGCATGTCAGCACCAGCACCAGTCGGGTGTGCACCGACAGCCGCCGCCAGGAGAACTTGTGCAGCAGCAGATCATTCCACACGAAAAAGCCCAGGCCGCCTATGACGATCAGGGCCATCACCGTGAGGTTTACGATCCAGTCCGCCCGCATCAGGCTGAGGCTCCCACCCAGCTGAAATTTCCCAAACAGGTCAAAGCCCGCGTTGCAGTAGGCTGACACCGCGTGGAATATCCCAAAGAACACCGCCTCGCCGGCGGGAAGCATCGTGGAAAACCGCAGCGACAGGATCACCGCGCCCACGCCCTCCACCAGGAACGTGCCCGTCAGCACCAGCCGCAGAAGCCGGACCACACCATCCAGCTCTCCCAGCGCCATGGCCTGCTGCAGGATCAGCCGTTCCCGCAGGCCGATGCGCCGGCGCAGGAGGAAGTAAAACATCGAGACAAAGGTCATATACCCCAGGCCGCCCACCTGGATCAGCAGCAGCAGGACGATCTGTCCAAACCGAGACCACTGGGTGAACGTATCCACCACGGAAAGGCCCGTGACACAGGTTGCGGAGGTGGCGGTGAACACTGCCGTCAGCGCGCCGCAGGACCTCCCGTTCGCCGAAGCCACGGGCAGTCCGAGCAGCAGGCTCCCAAGCAGGATCACCAGCAGGAAGAATGCCGTAAGCACGCGGGTGGCATGATCGGCCTTTCGCCGGACCCGCAGGTATCTGAGATAGCTCTGCAATTTCTCCCGCACCGCTTCTTCCTCCTTCCCTTCAAATAAACGGACAAGCGGGGTGCCAGACTTCCGTCACAGCACCCCGATGGCATTTTCTTGGATCATCCGGCGTCCACCAGGGCCTTTGCCATAGCAACTGCCGTATCCCGGGCCTGCTTGGCGGTGCTGCTGCCGCTGGCGGTGGTGTAGTCCATAATGGACAGATATACGTCCTCCATGCCGCAGTCTTTCAGCACCGGATTGCCCGATAGATTCAACCGAACCGGATTTTCCGGATCACTGTCCAGGCCGTACTGGCTCAGCTCATCCGTAAAGTATTCCAGGATCGGGTTGGTATAGGCGTCGGAAATATATTCGCTCATGAGATAAAGACCCACATCCTCCTGGGTCATGTAGAGGTACATACGCTCCTCGTTCTGGCGGCCCACCTCGGTGTTGTCATTCACATACAGTACCTGATAGGAGATGTTGACCTGGCCGTTGCCGTCCAGATCGCCTACCACGGGCTTCAAGACCGCATCCAGAGCGTCAAGCTCCTCCGGGTCCACAAAATAGTCCGTGGCAATGACCACCGTGGTGTCATACCGGGTCTGCCGCAGGGAATCCCAGGTGATAAATCCCACGATGCCCAGGATCACAAATCCCACCAGCAGTGGCCATTTGTAGTGGAACCAGAATACATTGACGAACCAGTGCTTGAAGCCGCCGTTTTCCGCAATGGATTTACGCAGTTTGCCTTTACTCATTGTAACATCCTTAATCCAGAAGTTTCGCGAAAACGCCCCAGGCCCCTGCGGCGCTCCCATTTTGTCGGGTTATTTATACCACACTTATTGCAATTTATCAAGTCACCCCTTGAAATTTCTCCCTTCCGGCCCTCCGGGCCCGACACAACGGGAGCCCTGCACATACCATGCAAGGCTCCCGTTCATACTATTTATTTTTTACTCGATCGGCTTCATGGTCGGGATTCTTACAACAAATCGACGGTTACTCTGTTTAACCCTTCGTAACTCTACGACCATATCTGTGTCATCCTCCCTCGCCCTCCGCAACTCTCCACAAATCTCTATTGCTAATGAGCGCTTTGTGGTAAGGCTTGTGGTAATGTGGTAAGCCCTGAACTTCGTGAGCGAGCAAAGCCCAGATGATCTACCTACTCATACGGAGGTTAGTATAGCACACTTCCTTTACAATGGCAATAGGTCACTTTTCTCAATCTGCGAGCGTTTTTTCCATTCAAAGAACCGTCTGCGGATTTCACTGACATCGGCTGCTGTGTCTGACGAGAGAAAAATGTCCTTTTGTCGGAATCCTCTTTTAATGCCATCGGCGACCTTTTCTTCACTTCCTCGTGTTCCAAGTGGGATATATATGAGCTTTATACCCTGCTTCTCACAGATGAACTTTTTTAGTGTTTCCTCATGGGTCATTTTTCTGTCTTTGACTGGCGCTGATTCAAAGGCAAGCCTTAGCTCTGGAATATAGGCAGTCAAGGGTAAACCAATGCTCTCACCACTATCTATCTTGACCGCAATATCAAGGCTTCGTGCATAAACTGAAATCAGCAGTCGTGGAAGCGCCATCTGAAACTCTCTTTCACACTCTTTGCACCCCATTCCCTCAATAGTCCTGTTGAAAACCCTGTCACGCCATTCATGCCCAAAAGAGTCTCTCCACCAAACATAACGCAAGGAGTTCCTTGAGATGTGAGATGGTAAAAACCCTTTGTTCTTTTCAAAGTTCCATTCTGAAGCTATTTCGGGGTCAGTAGCAGCAAGGTCGTTGTATCCCTCTTTCACCGCCCGATCCGCACAGACAGGACAAACAGTTCCTTTAATTCGGCTCTTAACAAGCGACTGCCACTCAAACCCACAAACATGACACTTCCACCAGACCTTTTTCCTTGACTTCTCATTTACCATGTCCGGTGTCAATGGAAGATTTCTGTCAGACCATTCCTTTGCAAGCTCCGGTTGTCGAGTAGCAAAGTCATTGAACCCTTTAAGCAATTCAATTCCACTGCAATAAGGGCATTTGCTTCCTCCCGATCTGGTGGAAATCAGTGTGTACCACTCATGCCCCTTACTACACTTCCACCAAGCCTTTCTGTTTGAAAATGCTGTTACCATCGTTGGCAGTAGGGGCAGATTCCGTTCAGACCACTCAGCGGCTACCTCTGGAAATCGTGTGGTGAGATCATTAAACCCTTCCAGCACCTTAAGCCAGCTCATACCGAGGACTTCATTTTGAAAGAAATCCCACCCTGTTTTGATTGCGTTCATAAATGTCCTCCTAAACATAGATATATAGAAATATCTCTATTTATAGTGGCTTTGATAAGTCGTGCGGAAAAGTATTTAACTTCCTTACCTTTCACAACACGACTTATCGCTTGTAATTCCGTCTACTGTCGTTAGAGCCAGTAAACATTCCATTGCGTAGTTTGCACCTTCTGGCGATATGGAATAGTGTGTCCACTTTCCTTCTTTGCGTCCCACAACAACCCCGGAATCACATAGTGTTTTCATATGATGGGATAAGGTAGGCTGCGTGATGTGCAAATCGTCCAGCAAGACGCAGGCGCATTTTTCACCTGTCAGCAACTGCTTCAAAATCCGAATACGGTTTTCGTCGCAGAATGCTTTGAAAATGACAGGCAGCTTCTTTTCGTCCAGTTCCATGCCGTCACCTCACATAGAGGTTTCTCTATGTGTTATTATATGCGACGCATAGAGATTTGTCAATGGGTTTTTTCAGATTCAAAGAAAAATTTTTTCAGGGAGTAGATAAGGAGGCGGTACAGAAGCAAAATTAGCTTGAAATAACCGTCCATATAGAAACATGTAATGAGATCAGAAAGCAATCTATATCATAATCTCATACGGAAGGCTTTTTTTCGGCTGACTTCGCAGCACCCTTGTCAGTGTGCGTATCGCCCCGCTCTAAGCGCTGCTCGGACAGAGGGCTTTTTTCTGTCTTTGCGGCAGTAGGGTTTTCCTGTTCGTTCCGTTCCTTTTGCTTGGCTTTGCCCATAGCCTCTTCGACAATGCGCTCTCCCATCGTCTTGGAGGGAACCTCTCGCTCCATCGCCTCCCGCTCGGCAACATCCCGCTCTGCTTCCGAGACGATAGATGCTTTGTCCACCGTACCAAGCTCAAAGCGATCCACAATGCGCTGAATTTTGGAAGCGTCCTCCGCTCGTGTGATAATATCTATCTGAGCATCTGGGGCGTTAGTGTTCCGGTCACGAAGCACACAGTAAAAGACACCGTAGCGCTTGGCGTGTTCGGTAAACTGCTTCAAGTCCTTCTGCGGGAGGGAAAACACCTTTAGGGTGGTTTCTCTGCTCATTACCGTTACAAGACTCATTTCCAGCGCTGACAGCTCCAGATTGGCAGGAAGGACATCGACCTTCTCCTCATGGTGCAGAATGCCGCTCATGGGGTCGCTTGGTTCCTCCCGCATCACCTCAGCCAACTTTGTCGCCAGCGTGATGGAGAGAGAGTCCGTATCCTGCCAGCCAAGACAGGTGGTAAGGTCGCCCTGTGGATCTGCGTCAACGAGTAAGACCTTTTTACCGTTCATGGCAAGCCCGATGCCCAAGTTGACCGCCGTTGTGGTCTTTCCTACACCGCCCTTCTGATTGCAGATGGCGATGGTTTTGCAGTCGCTCATTCGGCTTACCTCCTTTCGCTTAGATTCATAGCCGCTCTCAGCGGCTATGTAATGTGCTTTATTTGTCCACGACACCCCAAGCACAATGGGAAGTCATCAGGCGCTCGGCTGCTAACCGAGTCCATAGGAATCTCACCTCTGCCGGGTACTCCGCCAGCCCCATAGGGAAGTATCATTAACCCTGATGCGTTTTATCGCCTTATCCGTAGCAACCGGATATTTCAGAACAGTTCGGCTTCGCTCTCCCTCCTTGTTTTCCGCATTTACCCTTATGGGCAGGAGGATCATGGCGCACTTTCATACGGCTGAGGGTTTCCCCTCCGCTCAGGAACGACCTGATGAATGTGTATTCAGTTTTCAAAGAACTCGTGAGGTGTTTTGCCTCACACCCCACAACAGCAAAAAAAGCTCGAAAAATTAAACCACTTTTTCAAAAAAATTTTTTCGGGGTCAAAAGCAGCCTGTGAAAAGAAAAAAGCGCCTGCCACATTCCGCTCTGGAATGCGACAGGCGCAACAAAAAAAGCCCACCGATTTCTCGGTGGGCTTCGATGCTAAATAGATTTATAGAGAGCTGCGGGGGCTTGCGGAGATTTGCATAATCACGCCGCATCTTTTGTGGTGCGGTTTTCGTAAATTGTGGTAAGTTCTGTGGTAAGCACCCTCTATAACCCTCTGTAAGCCTCTGTGTATGAACTTATACGAACTTACTCAGTCAATCGGCTTCATTGTGGGGAACAGCAGCACATCCCGAATGGAAACGCTGTCTGTCAGCAGCATCACCAACCGGTCTACACCAAAGCCCAGCCCGCCTGTGGGGGGCATGCCATACTCCAGGGCATTGACAAAATCGTAGTCCACCTCGGCCTTGCTGTCGGGCTCCAGCGCCTTGCGCTCGGCCACCTGCCGCTCGAACCGCTCCCGCTGATCGATGGGATCGTTCAGCTCCGAGAAGGCGTTTCCAAACTCCGTAGCGTTGATAAAATACTCAAACCGCTCGGTAAATTCCGGATCGTCGGGCTTCCGCTTGGCCAGGGGGCTGATCTCCACGGGATAGTCGTAGATAAACGTGGGCTGGATCAGCTTGTCTTCCACAAAGGTGTCGAAGAACTCCGCCAGGATCGTCCCCCGGGTGGCCACCTCCGGCAGCTCCACATGGTGCTCCTTGGCGCAGGCAATGGCGTCCTCGTCGGTCTTCCAGTCCGCAAAATCCACACCGGAGTACTTCTTTACCGCCTCCACCATGGTCAGCCGCTCCCAGTGCCCCAGGTCGATCTCATGGCCCTGATAAGGAACCACCAGGCTGCCGCAGACCTTCTCCGCCACGGTTTTCATCATATCCTCCACCAGGTCCATCATGCCGTGGAAATCCGTATAGGCCTGATAGAGCTCGATGGTGGTAAACTCCGGGTTGTGCTTGGGGTCCATGCCCTCGTTCCGGAAGATGCGGCCCACCTCATAGACCCGCTCCATGCCGCCCACGATCAGGCGCTTGAGATAGAGCTCCGTCTCGATCCGCAGGACCATATCCAGGTCCAACGTGTTGTGGTGGGTGTAGAAGGGCCGTGCCGAAGCGCCGATCTCAAAGGGCGTGAGAATGGGGGTCTCCACCTCCAAAAAGCCCCGGCCGTCCAGAAACGCCCGCAGCTCCTGCATAATGCGGCTGCGCTTTACAAAGGTCTCCTTGACCTCCGGATTGACGATCAGATCCACATACCGCTGGCGGTAACGAAGCTCCTGATTGGTCAGCCCGTGGAACTTCTCCGGCAGGGGCAGCAGCGATTTCGAAAGCAGTGTCACCTCGCTGGCCCGAACGGAGATCTCTCCCCGCTGGGTGCGGAACACCGCGCCATCCACGCCCACGATGTCGCCAATGTCATATTTCTTGAACACCTTGTAGGGCTCCTCGCCCACCTCATCCCGGCGGACATAGAGCTGCACCCGGCCCTCCTGATCCTGCAGATCGCAGAAGGTGACCTTACCCATGACCCGCTTGCTCATGAGCCGCCCCGCAATGGACACGGGCTTCTCCTCCAGGGCCTCAAAATTTGCCTGGATCTCGGCAGTGGTGTTCTTCTTCTCAAATTTTGTAATGGTAAACGGATCCTGGCCGGCCTCCCGGAGGGCAGCCAGCTTTTCCCGGCGGATCTTCAGCAGTTCCCCCAGGTTTTCCGTTGCGTTTTTGTTCTCTTCCAAGAATCTTCCTCCGTTCAGCGTTCGATTTTAATGACCTGATAGGAGATCGTTCCCACGGGAGCTTCCACCTCCACGGTGTCGCCCACCCGGGCGCCCACCATGGCCCGGCCAAAGGGCGCGTCGTCCGACACCCGCCCCTTCATGGGGTTGGCCTCCTGGGAGCCCACCAGCTCAAAGGTGCTCTCCTCGTCCATCTCCAGGTCCTTCACCGTAAACCGGCAGCCCAGGCCGATGTGGTCCGTGGTGGCGTCCTCGGCGTTGATGATCACGGCGTTTGCCAGGATCTCCTCCACCTCGGCAATGCGGCCATAGAGCTTGGCCTGCTCGTTCTTGGCCTCGTCATATTCGCTGTTCTCGGACAGGTCGCCATAGCCGCGGGCCACTTTGATCTGCTCGGTGACTTCTTTATCTTTGACGGTTTTGAGGTAGTTAAGTTCCTCTTCCAGTTCCTTGAGCCGTTCGGGGCTCAGCTTATACTCTTTTGCCATGATAAAACACCGCTCTTTCTGCCGTATCCGGCTAATATATTCGAACCTTATTCAGGCTTCAGGCATCCAATTGCCGCCTGGATCTGGGGATCATCCTCCGGCGCCAGGCGATTCCTCGCCAGCTCCAGGGTCTCCTCCTCGCTAAGCTCCAGGGGCACATCCGGGGTCACGCCCACATCAATGAGGCTCTCCCCGTTGGGCGTGAAATATTTTCCGATGGACAGGTTCACGCAGGACCCGTCGGAAAGCTGCAGGCCTACCTGATAATAGCCCTTGCCAAAGGTCTGCTCTCCGATCACCACGCCCACGCCGTATTCCTGCAGGGCACAGGCAAAATACTCCGCCGCGCTGTAGCTGTTTCCGTTGACCAGCACCGCCATGGGCATGTCCACGCAGCTTGCGTCCGAGGTGATGATCTCCTCCTCCCCGGCATAGTTCACCGTGTGGAAGATCGTCCCCTCCGGCAGCAGGTAGTCCAGCAGATCCGTCAGCTCCGTCTTGAGCCCGCCGGGATTGTTCCGCACATCGAACAGCAGGGAGCTTGCCCCCTGGTCCCGGAGCATCTCCGCCAGGGCTTTCACCGTCTCGGCGCAGCCGGAATCAAAGTTATCGATCTTGATATAGCCCACCTGGCCGGCCAGCATCCGCCCCTCGGCGGGGATCACTGTCATGGCCCGGCGCTCCACGGTAAAGGCGACCTCCGCCCCATCCCGCAGGAAAGTCAGCTCTACGCTGGTGCCCTCCTCGCCTTTTACCAGGTTCTTAGTCTCCTCCAGGCTGATCTGGGTGACGTCCTCTCCGGCGGCACGGATCAGCACATCCCCGGGCTCCACCCCCGCCTCCTCGGCAGGGCCACCCGCAGTCACTTCGCTGACCTCATAGCCTAAAAGCGTCTCATTCTCATCGGTCTTGGCACTGATGGTAATGCCCACGCCCACATAGGCATTGTTGATATTTTCCATATATGCCTGGTAGTCCTTGGCGCTGACATAGTAGCTCCAGCGGTCTCCCAGTCCGGCAATGATCCCCGAGGCCATGGCATCGTTCACCTGCTCCGGGTCCACATCCTCGCCGATGAAGAACTGGTCCACCAGGCCCATAATCTCCTCATATTTCGCAGTGCCCGCCGTACTCTCCGGCCCACCCCCGTTTCCGGTCATGGCCGTATAGGTCATCACCGTGCCCAGGGCCATGCCCATGATCAGGCAGCAAAGCACCGTCAAATAGCGTCCCGCGTTTTTCTTCATGGCACGCCTCTTACATTCCGGTGATGATGCTGGCCACCGTGGGCAGGATGATCAGCAGCGCCAAAATCGCAGCCAGCACCGCGGTCAGTTTTTTCAAGGTTTTCTGAGACATTTGCTTCCTCCAAAGGTGTTATTAATTTGTGCGAATGAGATTCTCCCGGGAATCCAGATACTTCTTGACCATCAATGCCACCTTAAAGATGATGGCATGGTCGAACTCCCGCAGGTCCAGGCCTGTGATCTTCTTGATCTTCTCC
>CABSAB010000026.1 GCA_902475515.1 uncultured Eubacteriales bacterium
TGTGCAGTCCGCTGTTCCGGTTTTCCAATGACCAATTGGCGAAGATACGAAGCGAGAGTAAGGCGGAGCGGTTTTATGATGCCATGAGAGCGTGCAAGGAGCCATGGTGTGTTTCTGCCATGGAGCAGCTGGAAGCGCTACGGGACGCAGCGGGGGAGCTGTCCGCGGATAAGCTGATATGGCAGCTGCTCCATAAGACAGGCTTTCTCACGGCATACAGTGCCATGGAGGATGGCCAACGGCGGCGGGAAAATCTCCTGGCGATCTACGCACTGGCCAGAACAGCAGCGGGAGACGGATTCCTGTATCTCTATCAATTCCTGCGGATATTGGACCGTGCCGAGACGGATGGATTGTCGGCGGCGGCCGAGGCGGGAAACGGTGTGATCCTTACTACGATGCACAGTTCCAAGGGCCTGGAATATCCAGTGGTATTTCTGGGTGATCTTTCCCGGCAGTTCAATCTGCGGGAACTGAATGAGCAGGTTCTGTTTGACCCGGATCAGGGGATCGGGCTGAAGATCACCGATGTAGAGAATCGGGTACGGTATCCGGGGATCAGTCATCATGCCCTCGCGGTAAAAAAGCGCCGGATGCAGATTTCTGAGGAACTGCGTATTTTGTATGTGGCTATGACCCGGCCGAAGGACTATCTGTTTATGCTCTATACCGATGCCGCGCCGGGGAAAGCGCTGGAACGGCTTCGGGCAGGGGCGGGGAGTCCTGCCGCGCCGTGGGCCTGCGAGCGGGCAAAGTGCTTAGGGGATTGGGTGCTCCTTGCGGCCCTTTCCAGGGTGGAGGCTGGAGCGTTGTTCTCCCTGTGCGGACGCCCAGAGGGGGAACTGGAGGTGTCGGATCATCCCTGGGGCATTTATGTAGAGAGCTTGGAAGAGATCACACAGCCTTATGATATATTTACATCGGAGACAACAGCGGATTTGTCCGTCGAGGTCCCATCGCCCGCACAGCTGACCGCACGCCTAACATGGAAAAATCAGTATCTTGCGGCGAGCCAAACGCCCTCTAAGCTGACCGCGACCCAGCTTAAGGGCCGGGATAAAGACCAGGAGGCGGCAGAAGGCACCCGTGTCCAGGCCAGGATCCCGCAACTGCGTCGGCCAGCCTTTATTCTGGAGAAGCGGGGGCTCAGCGCCGCTGAGCGGGGAACCGCTACGCATCTGTTTTTGCAATATGCGGATTTTTCTGCCTGCCAGGACCTGGACGGTGTGATCGGGCAACTGGACAGACTCTGTGACCGGGAATTCCTCACAGAGCAGCAGGCGGAGGCAGTGCAGCCGGAGACAATTGTGACGCTGTTTACGTCACCGTTGGGAAAACGAATATTGGAGGCAAAGCAGCTGATTCGGGAATTCAAGTTTTCCCTGTTGGAAGATGCCGGACATTACTATCCCAATGTAGATGGCGAGCAGGTGCTGCTCCAGGGTGTTATAGATGCGGCAATTTTAGAGGAGGATGGGGTGACAGTGATCGACTTTAAGACAGACCGTGTCACGGAGGCCACGATCACGGCCCGGGCGGAAGAATACCGCCCCCAGCTTACAGTTTATCAACAGGCGCTGGAGCGAATTTTGAACAAGTCGGTCAAGGAGAGGGTTCTCTACTTTTTGGCAGTGGGGAGATCTGTCAGCCTTTGATCCAAAAAAAGCGTCCCCAAATGCATAACCTTGCATTTGGGGACGCTTTGCTTGTTACAGATGATTATCTGCGGTTCTGGTTCTGCTCACGGTTCTCCTGCTGGTTATTCTGCTTCTGCTCACGATTGTTCTGCTTCTGCTGGTTGTTCTGCTTCTGCTCATTACGATTCTGCTTCTCGAAATCCATGATGAAAACCTCCTTACAAAATGTCGGAATTCCTCCGCCCCTGTATTATACCCAATGGGTCAGGATTTATCCTTGGCGCTGAAAATCAGCGAGCATAGATAGCCAAAGACAATGGCTGCGGTGACGCCGCCCGCTGCGGCAGAACAATCGTGAGCAGAAGCAGAATGCCGCCGGTAAAAATGCCGATCCAGCCGTCTTGATCCACAGCCTCACGAATACCTTTGGAGAGGTTATATCCAAAGCCCGTTAAAGGCACAGTGGCTCCGGCACCGCCCCAATCCCGAATGGCCTCGTATACCCCAAGACCGCCTAAGACGACACCCGCCACTACATAACATACCAGTATTTTGGCAGGCGTTAGCTTGGTCTTGTCGATGAGCAGCTGGCCGATGGCACAGAGGATACCGCCGCAGATAAACGCATTTAAATATTCCATATCATATGCTCCCTTCGTCCATGGAGATCGCTACTGCGTGACAAACTGCCGGAATGGTTTCTCCCTGCTGGGTGGAGACCGGTGAAAGCAAGGCACCGGTACCGCAAAACAGAATGTTTTTGTATTTTTTGGATTCCATCTTTTTTAAAAGATAGCCGGAGAGCACCACGGCGCTGCAGCCGCAGCCGGAGCCGCCGGCATGGACATCCTGAGCTTCCAGATCAAAGATCATGGTGCCGCAGTCATCCAGCACATCGCCCATGTCGTATCCCTCCCGGTGGAACAGGTCCAGTGCCAACGCTTTTCCCACGCTGCCCAGGTCCCCGGAGACGATCAGATCGTAGTCTGATGGCTTCAGACCCGTGTCTTTCAGGTGCCCGATGACAGTGTCCACAAAGGCCGGAGCCATGGCTGCACCCATGTTGTTGGCGTCCGCTACGCACAGGTCCACGATCTTTCCGGTGGTAATGGCCCGAATATAGGGCGGCTGGTCATGGGTGCCGAGAATAAATGCGGCGGAGCCTGTGACGGTCCACTGGGCGGTTGGGGTCCGCTGGCCGCCGTATTCCAGCGGCAGCCGGTATTGACGCTCGGCGGAGGCAAAGTGAGATGAGGTCATGGCTGCGGCATGATTTGCAAATCCGCCCTCTACCGCCATGGATGCAAGGGACAGGCTTTCGGCCATGGTGGAGCAAGCGCCATACAGGCCGTAAAAGGGGATATCCGTACCCCGGGCCGCAAAACTGGTGCCGATACACTGATTTAGCAGGTCTCCGGCAAATAGCATGTCTACCTGGGAAGCGGCAATTGATGCCTTTTTCATAGCCGCCTGCAAAGCCAGCGTTTGCATTTGGCTTTCGGCTTTTTCCCAGCTGTTTTGGCCGAATTTTGTGTCCTCGCTTACTTGGTCAAAATAGTCCTTTAAAGGACCTTCGCCCTCCTTTTTGCCCACCACAGAGGCGGAAGCGATGATGGAGGGCGGCGAATCAAACCGGACGGTCTGGCGTCCTAAATGCTTCTGTTGCATAAAATTCCTCCAACGTAGAAATCTATCCCTAGTATTTGCAGGAATGGAGAAATCATGCCTAAAAAGAGGCAGTCACAAATATGTGACTGCCTCGAGTATCAGGATGCTTGTGTGATTGTTAATGTTTTGCCGTCAGAGATAACGGTCACGTCACCCTGGCGGGTCAGATAAGGCATGATGTCGGAGGTTTTCAGCAGATCAAGCAAAGCCGGAGCTTCCGGCTCTTTTTTTGAGCTTGTGATCACTGCCGCAGCACCGGGCTTTAGGGTAGGGAGTAGCTCGGAAACTGTCTCAGTATCCCGGCCATGATGGGGAATTTTGATCAAATCATAGCTTTGGTCGGGCAAGGACAAAGCGAATTCCGGCGTTCGCTCTGCCATGGCATCTCCGGTAAACAGAAAATCGGTGTCTTGATAGTGTACAGAGACCACTGTGGAGGAATTGTTGCTTTGATCTTCTGTGTAAATGCTTTTTTGAGGTGGATCGATCTCAAGCGTTAAATCACCCAATGTAACCGTCAGAGGGGAGGTAGGGATTTCCTCTGTGAGACCGGATTCCTGCAAAGCAGTGCGGTATGCTTCCATTTCCGCAGAATCCTTGGGTGAGGTGGAACCGATGACACGTTTTACAGTGCATCCGGAAAGCACCTCTGCCGCACCGCCTACATGATCCTTGTCGTAGTGGGAGATCAACAGGAGGTCCACCGTGTCCCGGTTGTAGGCCTCTAGAAGTTCCAGAAGTTCATCGCCATCGTTTTTTTCGCCGGTGTCAATGAGTACAGTGGCACTGTCCGTTATCAAAAGTGCCGCGTCAGCACTGCCGATCTGGGGAAATACGACTGTGCACCCCGTTGATTTCTCGCAGCCGGATGCCAGTAAAAGCACGGCGGCGCAGAGTCCGGCCAGCAGGCATTTACTTAATGTGCGCATGGTTGTTGATATGCTCCTCACAGTAGCAGTAATAGCCCCGGCACTTGGAGCAGTAACGAAATTCCAGCTCGGGATTGGAAATATCGGTCCGGCCGCAGACCGCACACTTGTGGCGGTAAGCCGGTGCATCCGACGTCTTAACGGTGCGTTGTGCGGATTGCTTGCGCTTAGACGATTTCGTGGTTTGATACCGGTCCGCCCAGTTGGGATTGGGCCGCGCGTGCTTCCGGCGAATATCCCGCACAAACTGACCGTTCCCGGGCAGAACATTCACAAAATCCCAGCCGAAGAACAGGAAATAGTTCAGCAGTGCAAAAAGCGAGAAGAAGTGGCCCTGAACGATCTCCACCAACACCACCAGCAGATATGCCCAGGCCAGATATTTCATTTTCAGCGGGATGATATAAAATAGCAGTACCTGGTTGTCCGGAAACAGGGTGGCCAGTGCCAAAAAGAGGCTCAAGTTCAAATAGTACGCACTAGCTCCACCACCAAAGATCATGGCGGCGATATCCGTCAGCAGTACGCCGCAGAGATAAAATAGATTGAATTTCAGCGTGCCCCAGGCCTGTTCCACCATGCGGCCGATGCCGTAGTAGGCAAACAGCAGCAAAAACAGCCAGATACCATTGCTTTGCGGTACCAGGATGAAGGTGAACAGTCGCCAGACCTGTCCGTGGAGGATGGCGGTCCGGTCAAAGCAGATGGCACGGGCAAACGCGCCGCTGCGGTCAGCCATCATGATAAAATAGGAGACCAGCGTCAGCACAGAGATATAGAGCATCAGGTTTGGAATACCCTTATTGCTGTTGTTATAGATGAACCGATTTAGTTTTCGGCGTAGTTCTTTCAAAATGGTTCCCCCTCACAAGCTTGTGCTGTTATTTTAGTGCATTTACATAGAAAAGTCCATGAAAAAAATGTAAACTTATTGTCGCCGCATAGAAATTATGATATACTTGCTGGGAAAATTTCATAAGAAAGGCAGATCGCTTGTGAGTATTGTAAGAGATATGGCCCTCCAGGAGCGCGGGCGGATGAAGATACAGTGGGTCCAGGATTTTATGCCGGCCCTGGGCGCCATTAAAAAGCAATTTGAAAAAGAAAAGCCCTTTGCGGGAAAAACCATTGCCATGTCTATTCATATGGAGGCCAAGACTGCCTATCTGGCCCTGGTGCTGAAAGCCGCCGGAGCGGAGGTCTATGCCACTGGCTGCAACCCGCTATCAACCCAAGATGATGTTGCGGCGGGGCTTGCATCTCTGGGCGTAAATGTCTTTGCGTGGCACGGGGCCACGGCAGAGGAATATCAGGAGCATCTGACAAAGGCACTCTCCTGCCACCCGGATTTGTTTATTGATGATGGCGGCGACCTCCTGGAGCTGCTGTGTTCCACCTGCCGGGACTATGGAGACCGGGTGCTGGGCGGCTGTGAGGAGACCACCACCGGGGTCCATCGGCTCAAGGCCCGGGCGAAAGCAGACGCTCTGCCGTTTCCGATGATGAACGTCAATGACGCCAAATGCAAGCATTACTACGACAATAAATACGGCACCGGACAGTCGGTCTGGGATGCGATCATGCATACTACAAATCTGCTTGTAGCAGGCAAGACGGTGGTGGTGGCCGGGTATGGCTACTGTGGCCGTGGAATCTCCATGCGTGCAAAGGGAATGGGGGCTACGGTGATCGTTACGGAGATCGATCCCATCAAGGCGCTGGAGGCCACTATGGATGGATTTATGGTCATGCCCATGGATGAGGCGGCACCTCTGGGAGATATTTTTGTGACTGCCACCGGATGCCGGGATGTGATCACAGCGCGGCATTTTAAGGTCATGAAGGACAATGCGTTTCTATCCAATGCCGGCCACTTTAACGTGGAGGTCAATGGGAAGGAACTGGAAAAGCTGGCAAGCCGAGTGTATTTGCGCCGGGATGAGATCATGGGATATGAGATGCCCGATGGACGTACCCTGAATCTCCTGGCCGAAGGACGGCTGGTGAATTTGGCGTCGGGCAACGGCCATCCGGCGGAGATCATGGATATGAGCTTTGCCATTCAAGCGATGAGTTTGAAATACCTGATGGAGCATCGGCAGGAGATGAAGCGGGATGTGTATGAGGTCCCGGCAGAGATCGACGACCTGGTGTCCAAGATCAAGCTGGATGCGATGGGGCTCCGTGTGGATGCCTTGACGGAGGAACAAGTGAAGTACCTCAATGGCTGGGAAGTATGAGGACAGTTTGCTGAAAAAAATAGCCGCCGGAATATCCGACGGCTATTTTTTTACGTTGTCAGCAAATTTCCGGATGGAAACGTGCTAAGAGATCAAACAGTATCCTTCTTTGCCTGATCCTTTTTCCGCTTTACAAAGAATACGGCCAGAACAGCAACCAAAAGCACAAACACGGCAAGGAGGATCATCACAGTCTGAGGAACACTGGATTCCTGGGGCGCCACCTCAGGGGCGCTCATGGGAACCACATCCTCATCAATGTTGATCAAGTCTTGCTCAGCCGGATTGGCAGCCATCACGTCAGGCATCTCAGCCAGCGGCACATCGTTTTCTGCCACCGTTTCCAGACCGTCCTCGACATCATCCTCAGCATCGGGCTCGGCCTCGGTCTCAGTGTTTGCTGTAGCCGGGGGAGTGGATGCCGCAGGCGCTGCTGTGGTATTGGCCGCAGCTGTGTTTGCAGGTGTGGTCGTAGGCACAGTCGGATTGGCCGGGGTGTTCGGTGTTACCGGGGCAACCGGAGCATCCGGTGTAGTCGGAGTGCTCGGAGTTCCAGGGGTAACGGGCGTTTCCGGAGTGTCCGGGGTAGACGGAGTTTCTGGTGTTTCCGGAGTATCGGGGACATCCGGGGTATCCGGCGTGTCTGGAGTATCCGGTGTATCCGGAATGACCCTTGTCAACTGGGCGGTGATCACGATCTGGTCATCGCCTCTTACAGGATCACTCCATCCCTCGAAAGTATAACCGTCCACCTTGGGATCTTCGGCAGGGGCGAGTGCCTCAAGGTCGGCATCGGTGACCATTTTGTTCACGTCCGCTTCAGAGGCAAATACCTCGCCGTTGACCATCCAGAAAACAGAGACTGTTTTTATGGTGGCGGCATACTGTGCGGTATGAGTCACGTTGCCGTTTTCATCCTCTACAGTATTCCAGCCGGTGAACGTATAGCTCACGTACTCGGTGTCCTTATCGCGGACTGCCGGAGCTTCCGGAGCAGTCAGGCAAATAGACTGCGTCACTGTTTTCAGCTGCGTGTTATCATCGTCCAGCCACTGATAGGTGACCTCAGGACCCTTGACCTGGATAGTCAGAGCGGTCTGGTCGCAGGTCCACTGCTCCGTCCGGGGATCCCAACTGCAGGTGACATAGAGCACAGGGGGCAGACCGCTGATATCATGGTCATAGCCCAGGAGTTCCTTGGACAGGGTGTTGACATACGCCGCCCATGCGGAAGGATAAACTTCCATGGTCCAAGAATAGGCTCCATCGGCGCCTGTAGTTACCTCAGCAGTGGCAGCATTGGTATAAGCGCCATCGCAGTAAGTAAAGCCGTCATCTGTCGCAAGGGCCAGCGGCAAGGTCACTGTATGATCTTCCTGATCGGCACAGCTGACTGTCAGTGTCAGCCCACTGAGATAGGTTGCAGTAGGCTTTACCGGGATAAGCAGTGCTTCCATGGTGATCACAGTACCCTGACGGACCGGTTCGGACCAGCCGCCAAAGACGTAGCCTTCCGGAATCTCAGCCGGTGTGGTAGACATCTCCTGAAGTTCCTTGTCGGTCACATCCGTCATCAGGGCTTTCTCTGCATAGACCTCGCCATTGAGCATCCAGTACACTGTGGCCTGTTTGGCAACACGGTCATACACCGCGCTGTAGGTCACATCACCAGTGTCCTCGACGATCGTATTCCAGCCTTTAAACGTATAGACATAGGCTTCTGCGGTTTTGGTAGGCGTTTCACCGGTATATACGGGTGCTGCCTCGCAGGATTTCTGTACTACCGACGTCAGCTTGTTGCCGTTGATACCGTCATACCAAGTGTATGTGATATCTTTGCACCGAAGTTCAATGACGTAGGAAGCCATATCGTTGTCACACGTCCAGACAGCGTTTTCCGCATCCCAGGTGTAGTTCAACGTGAGGTACAGATCCTCGTCGACAAGTGCATGAGCACGGTGGCTCTTGCAGAAGGTCTTGTTGATCCACGCCTGCTTATCAAAGGTGATGCTCCAATGGTAACTGCCGTCATCGCCCCAGAAGACCTCCGTATTCGTGCTGGCGTCTGTCCAGAAGCCGTTGGATGCTGCCATAGGCGTCTGCTCCGTTTCGTTCGTATCGAGGCAGACGGTTTGCAGCATCTTATTCCGGAGAAGTGATGCAGCGGGCTTTCTGGGACGCCAAACCGGATAGAGAACAGTGTCTTCCTCCAGCAGGATCGGATCACCCGCGTAGTACTCAACACTCACCGCATTGGGCGTGGTGCTCCAGCCGAGGAATGTGTACTTAGCCTTTGTAGGTGTGGACGTATAGATATAGACCACTGTGCCTGCATTGGCTGTTTGAGAAACAAAATTACCATAGCTGTAGCTCAGTGTATAAACAGCGTCAGACGCTGCGCTGGCGGCATATGTACTTGCAGATGGTTCCATATCCGGCTGTGTATCATCCTGGATATTCCGAATCTGGGAATCAACCTCATCGGCAGGCTCTGTTTCATTGATCTCGAGGTTTTCCTCAGGTTCTTCCGGTGTTGGCACTTCGGCCTCCGCCGGCGTTTCTTCCGGAACGTCGGCAAGGTCGGAAGAAGCCTCCAACGCTGGGATGACTTCATCAACCGCACTGGGTGCTGCCTCCGGCACAGCCACATCTGTGGCCAAAGCCGGCAAATTCAGCACAGAGACAATGATCAGCGTAGCTAAAAACAGACTTAACATACGTTTTTTCATAGGATTACGTGCACCTCCTTTCTTGTTGAGTTTTCAATAGCTTTTGAAAAGCCAGAGGTTATGCCGGAGACTTTCGCGCAAGCAGCGAAGCCGCCATACATTTCTTGGCTTTCCATTATAAGCCTGCATCAAAAGTATAGCGCGTTTGCTTCCAAATTACAAGTCTTTTGCAAGAAAAAACGCAAAGAATTTATAGGTAAATACCCGTGAGCGTTGTTATTTTTGACGGCAGTGGAAACAAAAGGGGAACATGATGGAAACGAAAGGGAAACATACTAGTATCTTTCAGTATGAATTCGTAAAAAAATGAAGATAAAATGCATTAATTCGTGCGGTTTTGTGAAGAAATTGTGTGCGACTTTGGGCAGATTGCATAAAATTTTTTGGTAAATGATTGGCATTCCTCTAAAATTCGCCCTAGGGCAAAAATAAATACTGACATTTGAAATTGGCTGTGCTATATTAAGCCTATATTTTTTAATCGCAAGGTCAGGGAGGGTTTATTTTGGAAGAAAAATATGGACAGAAGCTGGGAGAGGCGAAGCCGCTGATTGTAGCGGTCAGCGGTATTTTGATGATAACCGTGGTATTTCTGGTTGCAGGTGTGGCTGTGCTTGGTTATAGCCTGAGCAAGGGTGCCTTTAATTTTATTTCTATTCCACTGCTAGTGGTTGGGATCGTATTGATGGTGTATTGTGTCAAGACGATTCAGGGCAGTGTGACCTGCTACGAAAATGCCATCGTGATCAAGGAGACGTTCAAACAGACCGTGATTCCCCGCGAGGAGATTGCCGCAATCTATTGGGAGCGTCCCGGCGCTAATGCCAGCAATGAAAAAGTCCGGACCAATGTGAACATCGGCGATATTATTATGGTCGGTGGCCGGAAACATTATAAGATCTCTGACGGCTATTACTCCAATGTGGAAGTGCTGGGCCTTTACCAGGAGCGGTATAAAATCCCCCAGGAGATCGGACGTTAAGTCGCGTTTCAGTTTTACTTTTCCATAACGCAGGAGCGGCTGCCGCAGGGCAGTCGCTTTTGCACATTTTTACGACATGCTCCGGACGGTTTATTCCACTGGTGAGAAAAACGGCTTGACAAAGACTGGGCTCCATGCTATTCTGAATACAGTCATACAACTGACGGAAGTGGAGTAACCACATGGAGTATGACACGTAAAATGCCGACCGTCTGGGCGAATGTCCGGGCTGTTGGCGCTTTTTTTACCCCAGACCGGCATCGGACGTTATTTGGAGAATCTGAACAGGAGTGTTGTAACATGAAAACCGACATTGAAATTGCCCAGAGCACCCAAATGCTTCCCATCAGCGAGGTTGCCTC
>CABSAB010000027.1 GCA_902475515.1 uncultured Eubacteriales bacterium
CGGAATTTGTGCGGCCGAGGACGGTGCGGCGGATGTGCGCATCGTGGCCTATGACGGCTCCATCGGCGGCATCTACGCCGAGGGCGCCGGTACCGATTACACCGTGGAGGGCGCGGTCATCAGCCTCTCCGGCGACGGCCAGGGACTGGGTGAAAAATCCGCGGGCGCGGGCGTTTCGGACCACGCCAAGCTGACGCTGAAGGACTGCCTTATCGACACCTACGGCCTGAGCCGGACCTCTACCTCCGCCAGCGGCGGCAGCGTGCTGAAGGTCTATGATTCCATTCTGGTGAGCCACGGCGCGCCCTATGGAGACGACTGCCCCGGCGAAGCCCCCAAGATGAGCCCCCCTGCGCCCCTGGAGATCCAGGGCAACAACCGCACCCACTGCACGGTGCAGAACTCCTACAGCTATTTCTACAACTCGCTGATCACCTGCGACGGGTGGGCAGCATTGTCTACGGACGCTTCCAACGGCTTTGTGTATCTGGAGGCCAACGACTGCAAGGTGGTGGCAACCAAATCCGGCTACGGCGCTTACGCCGACTGGGGTTGCCACGATGTATTCAACGACTGCAAATTTGACGTGGCCTGCCAGGGCGCTATTATCGCTGGTGAGGCCAGCGTGAAATTCACCGGGTCGGAACTGAACTGCGGCACCTATCTGGCACTGATGCACTGCGTCATGGGCCGCCACACCGAAGTGGGCGAGCTGACGCTGACGGACTGCGATGTGAAAACCGGAAAAACCGCCATTGAGGTCCACGGCCAGAACGTGGTGGTCTCCCTGGAGAACTGCACCATCGAGGCCGGCGGGGCGCTGATGCGCACCTGCAAGAATGAAGACCCCAACGCTGCCATGGTGAACGGGCGGCCCACCCCCGGCGATGAGCTGCGGATGAAGGACATGTCCGTGAATGGCGACATCCTCCACGAGGACCCCGAGCGGGACATGCGGGTATACATGACCTCCACCTGCCTGACGGGCAAGATCCTGAACGCCGGGCTGGTGATGGATCAGGGCAGCCGCTGGTACGCCACGTGGGATTCCTCTGTGACCCTGGGCGGCGATGTGGAAGTGGCCCAGATCGACGCGCCGGGGGGCGTGACCATTACGGCCAAGGCCGATGGCGGACAGGGTACCTATGACCTGGCCTCCGGCGGTAAGCTGATCGTGGAGTGATTCCCCGTACCCTGCGGGGAACAGGAGGAGATGCGATGTTCGGATTCAAGCGGAAACGCGGGAAAAAGGCGGCGTCCGCCCCTGCTCCGGTGGAAAAGGCCGGGAAAGATGCGGCGTTCGGGCTCTATCAGGCCCTTTCCTCCGGTCAGCGCACCGCTACCGGGGACCGCAGTGAGCTGTGCGCCGGGGCCATGAACAACAATCAGCGATTGGCCGCCCTCCAAATACTGCGGGACTGGAACGAAAAAGACTGAACCACCCCGGCGTGACACGGAATTTCCAGTGTCACGCCGGGCTTTTCATGGTCTGAATGTGTAGAAATTGGGAAATTTGTATTTTCCGGCGCCCAGCGGCTTCCTTTTGAGCTGTTTTATGCTATAATGGCCTCAACCTGCAGTCCCGGATGGACTGGGAGATCGGATGTGATAGATTTGAACAAAAAAATACTGGGGATCGTACTGGCGGCGGTCCTGGTGCTGGGAGGCATTCTCTGCGCGGTGCTGCTGGGCGGAAACCTCACAGCACCGGAGGCGGAAGCGCTGCCATCGGCCGAGGCAACCGGCACAACGCCCGGTTCCGCAGCAGCGGCGGAAAGCGCCACAGAGCCTGCGGGGCCTGTGTGTAACATCTCCCTCAATGGCGACAGCGTGCAGATCGACGGTCCCGGGGCCAAGGCCAGCGGCTCCACCGTCACCATCACCCAGAACGGAGACTACTATCTCTCCGGAACGCTGGAGGATGGGCAGATCCTGGTGGATGCGGACAAGGAAGCTGAGGATATCCGGCTGCATCTGGACGGCGTGGACATCACCTGCCAGACCAGCGCCCCCATTTATGTGAAGCAGGCGGGGCTGGTATACATCGAGACGGAGGCAGGAACGGAGAACTTCGTTGCCGACACGGCAAACTATGTCTTTGCCGAGGGAGAGGATGAGCCGGACGCGGCCATTTTCTCCAAGGATGACCTGTGCTTTGACGGCGAGGGCACCCTGACGGTGAGCGGAAGCTATGACATGGCGATCCATGGGAAGGATGACGTGATCTTTGCCCTGTTCGGGACCTATCACATCCGCTCCAAGGGCGACGGCGTCAAGGGCAAGGATTCCGTATCCATCCACGATGTGACTATGGACATTGACGCCGGAGAGGACGGCATCCAGGCCAACAATGATAAAGAGGAGCTGAAGGGCACGGTCACCATCGGCGGCCAGTGTGACCTCAGCATCAACGCCGGAAAGGACGGCATGAAAGCGGAAAGCCATCTGGCCATTCTGGACAGCGAGAATATTTCCATCCACGCCCAAGAGGACGGCATCGATTCCACCTGGGCCGTTCAGATCGACAGCGGCAGACTGACGGTAATTGCAGAGCAGGACGGGATCCAGGCGGGAAGCGCGCTGGACATCTCCGGCGGGACGCTGGGAATCGTCACCGGCGGCGGCGCGGACAACGCGCCGGAGCACACGGAGGACTTCGGCGGACCGCCCGGGTGGTTCCAGAACGCGGACACCGACGAGGCCGTCAGCGCCAAGGGGCTGAAATCCGACGGGGATATCACCATCTCCGGCGGCAGCATCACCATCGATTCCATGGATGATGCGGTGCACTGCGCCGGGACGCTGACGGTGTCTGAGAGCGCCGACATGACCATTGAGACCGGCGACGACGGGTTCCATTCCGATGACACGCTCTCTATCGAGGGCGGAAAAGTTAACATCCTGCGGAGCTATGAGGGGCTGGAGGCTGTATTCATCAACATCTCCGGTGGTGAGACCACGCTGACGGCATCAGACGACGGCCTGAACGCCGCAGGTGGCACCACAGCAGATACAGACTTCGCCTTCCGGGGTCCTCCCATGGAGGGCATTGCGGAGACGCTGGAAGAGGCCACATATTATGTGCACATTACCGGCGGCACCCTGACGGTGGATGCCGGAGGTGACGGACTGGATTCCAACGGAGCCATGTACATCGACGGCGGAGACATCTATGTGTCCGGTCCGGCGGGGAGCTTCAACGGCGGGCTGGATTACACCACCACCGGGCAGATCAACGGCGGACGGCTGATGGTGACGGAGATCACCAGCATGGCTGAGAATTTTGACAGCTCCTCCAGCCAGGTGAGCTTTATGTATGTGCTCTCCTCTACACTGGAGGCGGGAAGCAAGGTGACCCTCACGGACAAGGCCGGTAAGGTCCTGGTGGACCGTGAGGCCATCAAGGAATTCAATTGCGTGACCATCAGCCTGCCGGAACTGGAGGTAGGCGGGACCTATACCCTCACCTGCGGTGAGGAAACCATGGAGGTGGAGATCACGGATACGATCTCCCGGCTGGGGACCGGCGGATTTGGCTTCGGCGGTCCCGGCGGCGGACCGGGTGGTGGTCCCGGCGGCGGCCCCGGAGGCGGAATGCCGGGGGGACCGGGCGGACCGCCCATGTGAGGATAAAAGCGCCCCGGAAGTTTCCTTCCGGGGCGCTTTTTGCGTGAAATTTGCGCCGCTGGCGCAAGTAAAGTACCGCGTGGCAAAATTTTATAAGCGCCCCGTACAGGGCGCTTATTTCGCTGTCCCGGCACCGCTGGAGCTTATCCGTGCTTCTTCCAGGTGGCAGGCAGGAGGAAGATGATCAACGGGAAGATCTCCAGGCGGCCGGCCAGCATATCGAAGATCAGCACCAGCTTGGAAAGCCACGAAAAACAGGCGAAATTCCCCACCGGGCCGACGGCGCCCAAACCGGGGCCGATATTATTGATGGTGGCGGCCACGGCGGTAAAGGTGGTGGTGGTATCCAGGCCATCCAGGGAGATCAGCAGCACGCTGATCCCGTAAATCAGCACGAAAACCACCAGATAGACAAAGGTGTTTTGCACCACGTCATCATCCACCGTCTTGCCGTTGAGGCGCAGGTGGCGCACGGACCGGGGATGGGCCAGGCGGCGCAGCTCCTTGGATACCGCCTTGAAATAGATCACAAACCGGCTGATCTTGATGCCGCCGCCGGTGGAGCCGGCACAGGCACCGGTGAACATGATGGTCACCAGAATGATCTTGCTGTAGGTGGGCCAGAGGTTGAAATCCACGGTGGCATAGCCGGTGGTGGTCATCACCGAGGAGACACTGAAAAAGGCGTCGATGGGGCTGACTCCGTTGCCGATGAGGCCCACATGGTAGAGGTTTAGCAAAATGGTGCCAGAGGCGAAGAAGAACGCAAACAGGTACCAGCGGATCTCCTCCATTTTCAGGGCATCTTTCAGCTTCCGGAAGATCAGCAGATAATAGAAGTTGAAGTTCAGGCCAAACAGCAGCATGAACACCGTGACGGTGACCTTGCAGAACATGCTGTACTCCGCAAAGCTGGAGGACAGCACCCCGAAGCCGCCGGTGCCCGCAGCGCCGAAGGTCAGGCAGGCCGCATCGAATACGGTCATCCCCCCGATCTTCAAAAGCAGGAAGCACAGCAGCGACAATCCCAGGTAGATCCCATAGAGCCAGGCCGCCGAGGAGCGGAGCTTGGGCGAGAGCTTATCCACCGTGGGACCGGGGCTTTCCGCCCGCATGAGATAGAGGTTGTGCCCGCCCGCCAGGGGCAGAATCGCCAGCATGAATACCAGCACGCCCATGCCGCCGATCCAGTGGGAAAAGCTCCGCCAGAACAGCATACACCGATCCAGGTCCTCCACCCGGGGGAGGATGCTGGCGCCGGTGGTGGTGAAGCCCGAGACCATCTCGAACATGGCGTCGAGATAGTGGGGGATCTGCCCGGTAATGGCAAAGGGGGCCGCACCGATGGCGGATATGGCGATCCAGCTCAGGGACGTGGCCACAATGCCCTCCCTGGCATAGAAGCTGGTATTCTTCGGCTTTTTTCGGATGGCCAGGAGACCCACCAGGGCCGCCGCCAGGGCACAGGCCAGAAAGCACAGGCCGCTCTGCTCGCCGTAGAGAAAGCCCACCAGGGCCGGCAGCAGCATCAGCACCGCCTCGATCTCAATGACACAGCCCACGATATATCCGATCATTGATAGATTCATTTCGATCTCTCCAGTTTGCGGTCCGGGCTCTCGCGCCGGGCCGCCTCCTCATTTCCTCAGCGGACGATATCCGAAAGGTCCCGAATGCCCTTCCGGGTGGTGACGATCACCACGATATCGCCGGGCTCGATGGTATCCTGTCCCGTGGGGGCAATGATCCGGCCCCGGCGGTTGATGGCGCAGACCAGCAGGTCCTTCTTGAGGCCCAGCTCCTGGAGCTTCACGCCGATGATATCCGAAGCGCCGGGGCGCACCACGAATTCCATGGCCTCCACCTGGCCGTCCAGCAGGCGGTAGAGGGTCTCCACATTGTTGCCGCTGGCGTTCTCCATGGCCCGGACATAGCGGACCAGGGTCTCGGCGGTGATATTCTTGGGGGACACCACGGACCCCAGAGGCAGTCCCTCAATGACCTCCTCAAAGTCAATGCGGCTGATCTTGGTGACCACCTTGGCCTGGGAGACCTTGTCGGCATACAGCGCCAGCATGATATTCTCCTCATCCAGCCCGGTCAGGCAGATGAACGCTTCGGTGTCCCGAAGTCCCTCCTCCTGCAGAAGCAGCCGGTCGGTACAGTCTCCGTGGATGATATGGGCCTTGGGGAGCTTATCCGCAAGCTCCTCGCACCGGGCCCGGTCCTCCTCGATGATCTTCACCTGCATACGGGCACGGCACAGCATCAGCGCCAGATATTCCGAGGTGTTGCCGCCGCCGGCGATGGTCACGGAGCGGATGGGCTCCTTGCGGATGTTCAGCTTGTGCAGCACTGTGGCGATCTCCGCCACGGGAATCACTACGGAGACCTTGTCCCCCACCCGGAGGTCCGTGGTGCCGCTGGGAATGGTGATCTCCCCGTCCCGCTCCCGGATGCACACCAGCATTTTTCCGCCCAGGAGGCTATTGATCTCCATCATGTTCTTTCCGGCCAGGGGGGAGCCAGTCTTGATGAGAAACCGGATCATATTCACCCGGCTCCGGTCAAAGATGTCCACATCCAGGGCCGAGGGGATCTGCAAAAGCCGCACGATATCCTGCGCCGCCGCCCACTCGGGGTTGATGGCCATGGAAAGGCCCAGCTCCTCCTTGATGAAGCGAATGTCCTCATAATAGCCGGGATCCCGCACCCGGGCAATGGTCTGGCAGGCGCCGGCCTTCCGGGCAATGAGGCAGGCCAGCATGTTCAGCTCGTCGTGGTCCGTGACGGCGATGAGCAGGTCCGCCTGCCCGATGCCCGCCTCCACCTGGATGCGGTGGCTGGTGCCGTTGCCCGCGACGCCTTGGATGTCCATGGCGTTGACCGCAGCCTCCAGGCGCTCCCGGTCCGTGTCGATGAGGGTGATGGAATGGCCCTCCTGGCGGAGCTGCTCGGCCATGGTGAGGCCCACCTTGCCGCAGCCTACAATGATAATGTTCATATGTATCCTTCTTCCCCAGAGGAAATACCCGGAAGCGGGGCAGGGCCCCAGCTGCCGGGGTGTTATCTTACCTTATTTTTGGAACCGGCGGAACAGGCCGGTAAGCTCCTCGATCTTCAATGCCAGGGCCGCCAGGAAATACACCAGGACACCGCAGAGGGTGGGGAGCCCCAGCACCAGCACGCGGCCCATCAGGCCATCGGACAAAAGCCCCGACAGCAGATGATAGCTGCCCGCCACACAAAGGGCCATAAGCCCCGTGGCAAGGCACATCTTCAACAGCCCCAGGAGGAACGGCTTCCCCCAGGCGCTGCGGTCCCGGCAGACGGTGGGGATCAGCAGGATCACCGCCGACACCAGGGACGAGACTGCCGTAGCAAGGCTCAATCCCGCCACATCCAGCGAACCGGACAGCACCAGGCACAGAACCAGATTCACAACAATAGACACCGCGCCGGAGATCAGGGGCGTCTTGCCGTCCTGCCGGGCATAAAAGGCCCGGGACAGGATATTCTGCACCCCGTAGCCCACCATACCCAACGTCATAAACCGCAGGGCCCGGGCTGTGATCTCCGTGGAAAAGGCCGTCCAGCTTTTCCACTCGTACAAAAGCCGCACCAGCGGGGTGGACAGGAGCATCAGCCCCGCCGTCATGGGCAGCAGGAGAAAGAGCATCCCCCGGACACTGTCGGAGACCAATGTATCAAGCTCCTGGGATTTCCCCTCGGTGGAGAGGCGGCTCATCTCGGGAAAGAGCACATTCGTCACGGACAGCACCAGGATCCCGGCGATCATGGTATACAGGGTATTTGCATAGTCCATGGCGCTGGCCCCGGCCCCGGCAAACAAATGGGTGGCAAACCGGGTGGAGATCAGCTGATTCACCGGCTGGATCCAGGTGGACACCATCACCGGGAGCATCAGCAGGAACACCTGCTTCAGGCCCGGATGCCGGAGACTGGGACGGTAGCGGTAGCCGTTCTTATGCAGCCATGGCATCTGGATCAGAGCCTGGGCCGCCCAGCCCAGCACAAAGGTCCACGCCAGGCCATAGATGCCGAAGCGGCGGCAGAACAGCAGATAATAGACAATAATGATCCCGTTGGAGACCACACTCATGGCCGCGGGGATATTGAACTGCCCCAGGGATTGCAGGACCCCCACCATGGAAAAGGCCACCCCGGTGAAAAACACCGTGGGGAACAGAATACGGAGAAGCGATGCGCAAAGCTTCGCCGTCTCCGGATCAAAGCCGTCAGCCAGCAGCGCCACCAGCGGCTCTGCGAACACGATGCCCAGGGCGGACATCAGCGCTGTGAGAAGCCCCACCCAGGTGAAGAAGCTGGAGGAGAGCCGGAAGGCGTCCTCCCTGCCCTGGTGCTCCAGCCGGCTGTTGAACACGGGGATGAAGCTGGCGGAGATGGCCGAGGCAAAAATGGAATCAAAGAACGTTCTGGGAATGCGGCTGGCCACCTGGAAGGCTGTGCCCTCCATGCCGGTGGCAAAGTTGTGGCCCAGGAACATATCCCGCACCAGGCCCAGGACCTTGCCCAGGAGGGTGATGACCATGATGACGCCCACGGTCTTGATATGACTTTTGCGCTGGTTTTCCTGGGACATGGCCGTTTCCATCCTTTGCGTTTTTTCAAAATATTACAATTCCGCTTAGTAAGTAAGTATAGCACAGTCTATAGGGGGTGTCAAACACGGGTTTCCCCGGATTTTCTAGGCCTTTACGGGATAGACCACCTGGACCTGCTCCAGAAGCACAGGGTTTTCCTCGTTTGCGTGGAACCCGCCCCGGGCGGCAAGCGCCTCATATTCCCCATGCTTTTCAGAAAGCCACGCCTCCCGGGTAACGCCGGGGTGCTCCCGCTGCATCCAGTGCTCCGGCACTTCCGGCAGCGGGGCGATCAGCACGTCCACGGCTTTTAAGATGCAGCAGGGATTGCCATAGAAATCCGTGACCATGGTATAGTCCCCGATCCGTGGCATGGGCTGCTTTTTGGTGAGATAGTCGGGAATGCAGTGGGAGATGGCGGTTTTTTCGCCGGAGAGCAGCTGCTCCAGAACGGCGACGGATTCCTCCTCGCTGTGGCCGAAATAGGTATAGCGGCTGACCATGGCGGTTTGCTCTGTTTCGGTCTCCGCTAAGAATACTTCCCAAAAGTCGCTGTAGATATCGTCCATGGGGATGCCTCCTTTTTTCTGATTGTAGCAGAGTTTATTTCGGTTTGCAATGGGGATGGAAAAACCGCCGCAGAATTGTTTTCTGCGGCGGTTTTGGACTGTAGGATTTCAGAACTGTATCAGGCCGGGCGGACGGTGAGCTCCTGAATAAGGCCGTCCTCGGTGGCAAGCTCAATGGTGGCACGGGCATGGAGATAGGTGCCGCCGTAGGCCACCAGGAAGTTGGCGCTGGTGGGGCTTTCGATGACCGGGTCTGAGATGGAGATAATCCGGAACGTAAACTTATTGTGAAAGAACATCTCAATGGCAGTGCGGCCATAGACATGGTAATTGTCCCGGTTTGCGCCGATGGGGCAATAGTCAAAATACCGGCACTTGGGCGCAAAGCAGGCGGCCAGCGCCTGATAGTCCTGATTCTGCATAGCCTCAACATATTTCTCAATCATGATACGTCCCTCCTTAATAGACCTTTTCGGTGTTCAGCAGGGCGTCGGTGCCGCCGTCGCAGAACAGGATGATGCCGTTGACGCCGTGGGCCTGCTGGGACACCAAAAACACGATGGAATTGGCAATATCCGAGGGGTCCATGAGCTTGTCCTGGCCATACATGGTTGGGATGGGCAGTGCCAGCACCGCCACACGCTCGTGGGCGGAGAGCTTGGCCGTCATGGCTGTTTCCACATTTCCCGGGGCAATGGCGTTGATGCGCACCCCGTGGGCGGCCCAGTCGGCGGAGACCCGGCGCATCCAGCGGGCCAGGGCATACTTGGTGGCCACATACATGGCATGGGCGTCCTTCTGGGGGTCCAGCTGGTCCATGAGGGCCAGAACCCGGGGTTCGTCCATCTGGTTATTGAGGAGGTTCACCACATCCATCCGGGCGGCGCCCTGGGAGATGGTGTTGGACACCACCACCACGCAGGCGCCCCGGCGCTTCTCCAGCAGGTCAAAGACGCCCTCCGCCAGGCGCATGGCGCCGAAATAGTTCAGGGAGATGATCAGCTTCAGATTGCCGCAGGCGTTGGACACGCCGGCGCAGCACACCAGGCCGTCCATGCCCTCACTGCAAAGGACGTGCAGGCGGTCGATGACGGTCTTTCGGCCCTCGGGGGTGGCAAGGTTGGCGGAGATATCTCCGTTGTTCACATCGATATTATAGACCAGATGGCCCTGGGCCCGCAGATATTCCACGGTTTTGGCTCCAATGCCGCTGGAACCGCCGGTCACTACATAAATTCCCATTTGACTGCTCCTTTTCGTTTCAATGGCTCCGATCCCGACGGGGATCACATAGAACTTTCGTATGTTATTATACCGGGAAGTTCTGCCAAATTACATGGTATTTTCGCACAAATGTGATTTTCCCGATTGGGGATTTTAACGATCCTCGGAGGGACCCACCCGGAGGGTCAGGACCATAGTGCCGGCCTCCTCCCGGGTTTGCAGCTCCGCCACACCCTGACGCCGGAGGGGAAAAGTACCTCATGGAGAGCGGCCTCACCCAGG
>CABSAB010000028.1 GCA_902475515.1 uncultured Eubacteriales bacterium
CATGGGCATCTGCAATTTGCGGCACATTCACGGAGAGATCGAAAAACGGAAAGCCGCCGTGGAACATTACAGAGCACGCCTTGGTTCTGTGGCGGGAATCAAGCTGTGCCAGCCACAGCAGGATGTGGCCTCCAATTACGCGTATTTCCCGGTGGTGTTCGACGGCTTTCGGCAGGACCGGGATGCGGTTTTTGAGAAGCTCAAGCGCGAGAACATCACGGCGCGCAAGTATTTTTATCCGCTGACCAACAGCTTCCCGTGCTATCGGGAGCTTCCAACGGCCGGAACGGAAAAAACGCCGGTGGCGGCACGTATTGCCGCAAGGGTGTTAACGCTGCCGCTCTATGCGGATCTGACGATAGAAGATGTGGATCGCATCTGTGATGTGATCTTGCGGGAGGAATGATCATGCAGGAGACCGTGATGCAGAAGCAGCAGGCAATAGGGAGCCATGAAAAAAAGCAGCGTGATTCCAACATCGAATTGTTCCGGATCGTATCTATGCTGCTGATCATTGCCCACCATTATGTCGTCAATTCCGGTCTGACCGGATTGTACGATTTTTCAAATGTGACAGGGAACATGGTGTTCCTGCAGATATTCAGCGCCTTTGGAAAGATGGGGATCAACTGCTTTACCCTGATCACGGGATATTTCATGATCCACAGCAGTGCCGCCTCGCATCCCAGGCGGGTGCTGAAGCTCTTTTTGGAGGTGCTGCTGTACCGGTTCGTGATCCATATTATCCTGTTTTTTGGCGGCTATGCGGATTGGTTTTCCGCGAAGTACATCGTGACCGAAGTGCTGTTTTCCGATATCTTCTATGCCAACCGGGACTATGTGGCGTCGTTGCTGTGCTTCTATCTCCTGATCCCGTTTCTGAACCGGTTTATCAAGGCGCTGACGCAAAGGCAGCTTTTGCGGTTCCTGGGAATCGTCCTGGTGATCTACAGCGTGATCGCCACCTTCTCGGTGAACAATGACACCTGGAATTATATCCCCTGGCTTGGCGTCATGTACTGCATCGGTGCGTATATTCGGCTGTATCCGTGCCCGGTGTTTGACCGCAAAAGCGTGACCGGCACCCTGGCTGCCGGGGCGATCATTCTCATGATCGCCAGCATCCTTGCCATAGATCTTGTGGGCGTGCGGTTCGGCTTTACGCAGTATCACTACATGTGCAGCAATGCCAATAAATTGCTGCCGCTGGTGGCGTCTGTGGCGCTGTTTCTGCTGTTCCGGTCCCTGCCCATGGGATACAGCCGCATCATCAATACGCTGGCGGCAAGCGCCTTCGGGGTGCTGATGATCCACGGAAACAGCGCGCTGATGCATCAGTGGCTCTGGAAGGATACCCTGCAAAATACCGCCGTTTACGAATCGCCGTATCTGGTGCTCCACGCGGTGCTGTCGGTGCTGGGGATCTATCTGATCTGTGCAGGGATCGATATGCTCCGGATCCGCTGGATTGAATCGCCCTTTTTCGCATGGTATGCGAAAAAAGAGGACAAGCTGCGGGAGACCTTTGGCAGGGCGGAGCGTAAAATGGCATCTGTTTTGACAGACTGCAAAGAATAGGGAGGATTTGCATGAAAGGAATTATTCTGGCGGGCGGAAAAGGGACCCGGTTATACCCCATGACAAAGGTGGTATCCAAGCAGCTTCTGGCAATCTATGATAAGCCGCTGATCTATTATCCGCTGTCGATCCTCCTGCTGGCGAGCATTCGGGAAATTCTGATCATTTCTACGCCCGAGGACACGCCGCTGTATAAAGAACTGTTTGGAGATGGCAGCCAGCTTGGCGTCAGCATCTCCTATGCGGTGCAGGAAAAGCCCCGGGGCCTGGCAGAGGCATTTATCCTGGGGGAGGATTTTATACATAACGACAATGTGTGCCTGATCCTGGGGGATAATATTTTTTATGGGCAGAATATCACCAGGGTGCTTCAAAATGCCATGGACAATGACATGGGGGCCACGATCTTCGGCTATCCGGTCAAGGACCCCAGAGCCTTTGGGGTGGTGGAATTTGATGCGCAGCACCGGGTGGTTTCCATTGAGGAGAAGCCGGAAAAGCCCAAGTCCAATTATGCGGTGCCCGGATTGTATTTTTACGATCATCAGGTGGTGGAGATCGCCAAGCATATTCAGCCCTCCTCCAGAGGGGAACTGGAGATCACGGCGGTCAACCAGGCCTATCTCGAAAAAGGGCAGCTGAAGGTGGAACTGCTGGGCCGCGGCATGGCCTGGCTCGACACCGGAACGCCCAAGGGCATGCTGAAGGCGGCGCAGTTTGTGGAAGTGGTGCAGGAGCGGCAGGGCTTCTATCTCTCGTGCATCGAGGAGATCGCCTGGCGGCGCGGCATGATCAGCACACAGCAGCTCCGCAGCATCGGCGAGGAACTGAAAATGACAGACTACGGCCAGTATTTGCTGTCGCTGGCGCAGGGGGATGCGTAAATGACGATCATAGTAACCGGAGGCGCCGGATTTATCGGCTCCAATTTCGTGTTTCATATGCTGGAAAACCACCCGGAGGACCGGATCATCTGTCTGGACAAGCTGACCTATGCGGGGAACCTGTCCACACTGAAGCCGGTGATCGGGAACCCGAAGTTCCGCTTTGTCAAGGGGGACATCTGTGACCGGGAGGCGGTATACCGCCTGTTTGAAGAGGAACATCCGGATATGGTGGTCAATTTTGCGGCGGAGAGCCATGTGGACCGCTCCATCGAGGACCCCGGCATCTTTCTGCAGACCAATATTATGGGGACGGCCGTGCTGATGGACGCCTGCCGGAAATACGGCATAGCCCGCTATCATCAGGTCTCCACCGATGAGGTCTATGGGGACCTGCCCCTGGACCGGCCGGACCTGTTTTTTACAGAGGAAACGCCCATCCATACCAGCTCGCCCTACAGCAGCTCCAAGGCGTCGGCGGACCTTTTGGTGCTGGCCTATCACCGCACCTACGGACTGCCTGTGACAGTCAGCCGCTGTTCCAATAACTACGGCCCGTATCATTTCCCGGAGAAGCTGATCCCCCTGATGATCGTCAATGCGCTGCACGATAAGCCGCTGCCGGTCTACGGCGAGGGGCTCAATGTGCGGGACTGGCTGTATGTGGAGGACCACTGTAAGGCCATTGACCTGATTCTCCAAAAAGGCCGTGTAGGCCAGATCTATAACATCGGCGGACACAACGAGATGCGGAATATCGATATTGTCAAGCTCATCTGCAAAGAGCTGGGCAAGCCGGAATCCCTCATCACCCATGTGGCGGACCGAAAGGGGCACGATATGCGGTATGCCATCGATCCCACCAAGATCCATACGGAGCTGGGCTGGCTCCCGGAAACGAAATTCCGGGACGGGATCCAAAAGACCATCCAGTGGTATCTGGATAACCGGCAGTGGTGGGAGACAATCATCAGCGGCGAATATCAGAGCTACTACGAAAAGATGTATGGAAACCGCTGAACGCGTTCCGGCGCAAGGGCGTAAGCGGCGTGGGAAGCGTATATAATGGAGGAATGTCAGGCTATGCAAAGTGTCAGCTTATCGAATAAAACCATCCTGGTGACCGGCGCGGCCGGATTCATCGGGGCGAACCTGGTGCTGGAGCTGCTGAAGACCGTGGACAAGATCCGGGTCATCGGCATCGACAATATGAACGCCTACTATGATGTGTCCATCAAGGAATACCGGCTGAAGCAGATCGCGGATATGGCGGCGGAGCATCCGGCGTCCGAGTGGGTGTTCGTAAAGGGTTCTATTGCCGATAAACGTGTGATAACGTCCGTTTTTGAGACCTATCAGCCCGCTGTGGTGGTCAATCTCGCTGCCCAGGCGGGTGTGCGCTATTCCATTGAAAATCCCGATGCGTATATCGAATCGAACCTTATCGGCTTTTATCACATTTTGGAGGCCTGCCGGCATTCCTACGATGGCGGAAGGACCGGGGTGGAGCATCTGGTCTATGCGTCGTCCTCCAGTGTCTACGGCTCCAACAGCAAGGTGCCCTACTCCACAGAGGATAAGGTGGATAACCCCGTATCCCTCTACGCGGCCACAAAGAAGTCCAATGAGCTCATGGCCCATGCCTATGCCAAGCTCTATAATATCCCCGCCACCGGGCTGCGGTTTTTCACCGTTTATGGTCCCGCCGGGCGGCCGGATATGGCCTATTTCGGCTTTACGGACAAGCTGCGGAGCGGGAAGACCATAAAGATTTTTAACTATGGTCACTGCAAGCGGGATTTCACCTATGTGGACGATATCGTGGAAGGCGTCAAGCGTGTGATGCAGGGGGCGCCCGAGCGGAAAACCGGCGCAGACGGCCTGCCGCTGCCGCCGTACGCAGTCTATAACATCGGCAATAACAATCCGGAGAATCTTCTGGATTTTGTGGATATTTTGCAGCAGGAGCTGATCCGGGCGGACGTGCTGCCTGAGGACTACGATTTTGCGGCCCACAAGGAGCTGGTGCCCATGCAGCCCGGCGATGTGCCGGTGACCTATGCGGACACCTCGGCCCTGGAGCGGGATTTTGGATTCAAGCCTGCCACGCCGCTGCGGGAGGGCCTGCGGAAGTTTGCGGAGTGGTACAAAGGCTTTTATATGCATGAGGACATCGAGCAACAATAACGGTGCAAAAGAAGCCGGGCATTGTGCCGGGCCCAGATTCCCGAAACGCAGAAGGGAGAACCAGATATGGACAAAATGAAAATTGCCGTAGCCGGAACGGGCTACGTCGGATTATCCATTGCCACGCTGCTCAGCCAGCATCATACGGTATATGCGGTGGATATCGTGCCCGAGAAGGTGGAGCTGATCAACGCCCGCAAATCGCCGATCCAGGATGAATATATCGAAAAGTACCTGGCGGAAAAGGACCTGGACCTGACGGCCACCCTGGACGCCAAAGCGGCGTACAGCGGCGCGGATTTTGTGGTCATCGCCGCCCCCACCAACTATGACAGCCAGAAAAACTTCTTCGATACCTCTGCGGTGGAGTCGGTGATCAAGCTGGTCATGGCGTATAATCCCGATGCCATTATGGTGATCAAGTCCACCATCCCGGTGGGCTATACCCGGGCCATTCGGGAGAAGATGGGTACCCGCAATATTATTTTCAGCCCGGAATTCCTGCGGGAAAGCAAGGCGCTGTATGACAACCTCTATCCCTCCCGCATCATCGTGGGGACGGATGAGAGCGACCCAAAGCTCGTGCAGGCGGCCCATACCTTTGCGCGGCTTCTCCAGGAGGGGGCCATCAAGGAGAATATCGATACACTGTTCATGGGCTTCACCGAGGCGGAAGCGGTCAAGCTGTTTTCCAACACCTATCTTGCCCTGCGGGTGGCTTATTTCAACGAGCTGGATACTTACGCCGAGAGCAAGGGACTCAATACCCGGCAGATCATCGAAGGCGTCTGCCTGGACCCCCGGGTGGGCAGCCATTACAACAATCCCTCCTTTGGCTATGGCGGCTATTGCCTGCCCAAGGACACCAAGCAGCTGCTGGCCAACTATGACCAGGTGCCGCAGAATATGATGTCGGCCATTGTGGAATCCAACCGTACCCGAAAGGACTTCATTGCGGACCGGGTGCTTCAAATGGCGGGTTATTACACCGCCAACAGCAGCTGGGACGCGGAGCAGGAGAAGGAGACCGTCATCGGCGTATACCGCCTGACCATGAAGTCGAACTCCGATAATTTCCGCCAGTCCTCCATTCAGGGGGTCATGAAGCGTGTGAAAGCCAAGGGGGCCACAGTCATCATTTACGAGCCCACGCTGGAAAACGGCGCACGGTTTTTCGGCTCCGAGGTGGTCAATGATCTGGCGGCATTCAAGCAGCGGTCCAACGCGATCATCGCAAACCGGTATGATCCGGAGCTGGACGATGTGCGCGAGAAGGTGTATTCCCGGGATATCTTTCAGCGGGATTAAGTCATAAAACCGACCGGATGACACAATACAGTTGGAGGCGGATGTAAGGCTATGAATGTAAATGCGCTAATACGGCGGGGAAAACGGTTCCTGTGTGATAGGGACTACCGTTTTGCGGCTTTGGCGGCACGGGGCTGGTACGATTCCATGCGGGATGAGGAGTACCTGAAAAGACAGTTTCAAGCAGAGATGGGAAAACCTCTCGACCTGGAACATCCCCAGACGTATAATGAGAAATTGCAGTGGTTAAAGCTGCACAATCATGATCCCCGCTATACGGTGCTTGTGGATAAATACCGGGTCCGCGATGTGATCGCAAAGGAGCTGGGGGAGGAATACCTGATCCCGCTGCTGGGCGTCTGGGAGGATCCGGAGGAGATCGATTTTGACGCGCTGCCCCAGCAGTTTGTGCTTAAGTGCAATCACAATTCCGGTGTGGGCATGTGTATTTGTACCGATAAAACATCACTGGATATCCCGCAAGTAAAAGCAGAGCTCCGGAAGGGCCTTGCGCAGGATTATTATTTGACGGGGAGAGAGTGGCCCTATAAGGATGTCCCCAGGAAGATCATTGCGGAGCAATACATAGAGGATTCCAATGGGGAGTTGAATGATTATAAATTCTTCTGTTTTGACGGCTATGTAGATAATGTCATGGTCGTTGCGGACCGCACCACCGGAGATCCGCATTTTTATCACTTTGACCGGAACTGGCGGCTCTGCCAGTATAATAGGCTTTGTCGGTCCTTGCCGAAGGACTATACGATTCCTAAACCGGATACGATGGACCAAATGTTTGAGTTGGCTGCGAAACTGAGTAAAGGTATGCCGCACGTCAGAATGGATTTTTACAGTGTGGACGGACATATCTATTTTGGCGAATATACATTTTTTAATCAGAGCGGATATGAGACGGGGTTTGATGATTATTCCGATTCCCATCTTGGAAGTTTGATCCAATTCCCGGTCATAAATCAATAAGGAGGACAGGATATGTTGGAAACAATGGGATGGATTTCGTTGATCCCCGTGTTCCTGGCGATCGTCCTGGCGGTGATCACCAAGGATACAATTTTTTCGTTGATTGTTGCATGCATTACAGGTTGCTTCTTGGCCGGAAAAGGCGCATTTGGGTTTACGGACCTGATTCAGTCGGCCTTGGGAAATGGAGACTTTATATGGGCGCTGCTTTGTGTATTGCCCTTTGGCGTTTTGGTCGCATTCTTTCAGAAAAGCGGTGCGATTGAGGGCTTTACCCAATATATGAACAAAAGGGAATTGGGCAGAAAGAAAACACAATTATGCGCATGGGCATTGGGCCTGTTTTGCTTTGCGGATTCTCTGAGCCCGCTGTTTGTGGGCACAACCATGCGGAGACTGTCGGATAAAGCAAAGATCTCCCGGGAAAAGCTGGCCTACATTTCGGATTCTACGGGTGCCTGTGTATCGGTGGTATATCCGTTTACCGGATGGTCCTCCTATCTGGCAGGGCTTGCTGTTGGGATTGGATGCATTGCTACGGTCACGGACGGACAGATGCTGATGCTCAAGGCCATCCCGCTGAATTTCTATGCGCTTCTCACGATTGTCATGACAGGCCTGATTGCCGCCGGTGTGATCAAGGATTATGGTCCCATGAAAAAGGCGGAGAAAAGAGCTGCTGAGACGGGCGCGGTATTGGGCGAGCAGGCCAATCCGCTGGTTAGCCGAGAGCTGAGCGAGATGCAGAAAAGCGATAAGCTGAAGATCAGAATCGGTTTGAATTTTGTACTGCCGACGGTGTTGCTGTTTGTGCTCTCTCTGGGATCATTTTTCGTCCTGGGTGGGGTAAAAGTGGTTGAAACCGTTGTGTTTATTGTGATTCTGATGTCCATTTCGTTCCTGATTCAGGGGATGCCGCTGAAGGAACTGGCGGATACCTTTATGGATGGCGTAAAGGGGATCATGCCGGCCCTGCTGGTGCTGGCCCTGGCCTATTGCCTCAATGCACTCAGTGCGGAAATGGGCACTGCGAACTTTATTATCAATGCCACCGAACGGTTCTTCGTGCCGCAGCTGCTGCCCTTTATCATCTTCGTTGTAACGGCGTTGATGTCATTTTCCACGGGAACATCCTGGGGCTCATTTGCTATTTGTATGCCGCTGGCACTTCCGCTGGCGTTCAGTGCTACCAACAATGAGGTGACGTTATTGGTGGTGGCCTGCTTTGCTGCAGTGGCAGGCGGCGGAACGTTTGGCGATCATTGTTCCCCTATCAGCGATACCACGATCATGTCCTCCATGGGGGCGGCATCGGATCATGTGGACCATGTGAAAACGCAGATTCCGTATGCGATTACAACTGCGGCATTGACGGCAGCTGCATATTTGATCATTGGATTTATTGCCGCGTAAGGAGAGACAATGGAAAAGGGAACGATGTATTACAGGAGTGAGCGATCCCCCTATGAGTTGACAGTGAATGTGGGGGAATTGGTGCCATCGGCTATTTTACGCGGGCGGACCATCCTGATCACAGGCGCGGCGAAGGGCATTGGCTATGCAATCGCGGAGAAGTGTGTGCAGCAAGGGGCCAATGTGGTCATTACGGGCAGGGATGTCCAAGCACTTCGCCTGGCAAAAGAAAAACTGGGAGAGCAGTGTGGGTATGTACAGCTGGATATGTGTGCCGTTTCTGAGTTTGACGCTGCGCTGGAACAGGCCACGGCGCTGTTTGGGACCATTGACAGCCTGGTCAATAATGCAGGAATCAGTCTGCATGAGGGCGATTATATGAATGTCACCGAGGCATCCTGGGACGCGCAGATGAATACCAATTTAAAGGGACCGTTTTTCCTGACACAGGCATGGCTTCGATATTATCAGCGGAATGGGCTGCGGAGCGGGCGAATCGTGATGATGGCGTCGGATACCAGCGGGATGGGCAGTACGATTCCTTATGGGATCTCAAAAGTTGGTATCTCCAGCTTTACAAGAGGTCTGGCGAAGCGTGTCATTAAAATGGGAATTCGCGTGAATGCACTGGCACCGGGAACAACAAAAACAGACATGACAGATGACTTTACCCATGGAGAAATCGTACGTGATACAACGGAGGGGAATCGGGTGCTGTTTCCGGATGAAATCGCGGAAGTCTGTGTGTTCCTGCTGTCTGATGCATCGGCCTGTATTTCTGGCAACGTTTTTGGCTGTACAGAGGCTAATATTTGCTTTGACAATGTAACGTCAGCCTTTGGAGGAGAACAGGAAACCAATCCGTGAAATCATATGCGGCAGAAGGGTTATTTCAGATACTCCGGTGGGATTCAGCACGCAGATGCGGACAAAGATGTAAAAAAAGCAACCCCAATGCCAAAGGGCATTGGGGTTGCTTTTTGCAGTTACCGTTTGGAGGCGCTCCAGACCAGTACCAGATCGCCCAGGGCATCCACCACCAGGAAGATGCCCGCCATACGGATCAGCAGGGCCGCAGTGGAAAAGGGATTCAAGATCACCAGCGCACCCATTACCAGCTTAATAACGGCAATGATCATGGATGGCTTCCAGCCGTAGCCCAGAGCCTTGGACTGCCGGGCCTGCTGAAGGTCCTGAAACCCGTGAATCACCAGGAAAAGTCCCAGCACGATGCCGCATAGGGAAACCAGTACACCGGGCTTGATCAAAAGAGCCAGCCCCGATGCCAGGGCCAAGAGCCCCGTGGCAACCGGCCCCGCGGTGAGACCGCCGGCCCGGAAGGCCATCACCAGATATATGATGCCGAATACCAGCAGGATCCAGCCCAGCACCGACACCAGCGCGCCCGCGGCCACGCCGGGGACCATAATGAGCAAAATGCCCAGGATCAGCGTCAGCACAGCGTTTCCTGCAATTCCACGAAAGAAGCTTGCCATATCCAATTCCTCCCTAGGGTGTGTGCGGCACACCGAATCTATGGCTGTATCCTAGCATACCCTGTGATACAATGTGTGAATACGGTGTAAATTTTGTCAAATCAGGCCGTTGCAATGGATGCGGAACGGCGGTATAATAGCGGAAAAACCTTGGGGAGGGTCTCTATGGAACAGCTTGCGGCCATCGGCTATCCGCTGCCGGAGGATATTGAAAAACTGAAGTGGTACGGGGACTTTGACGGGTGCCTGTCCCTGATCCAAAAGCGCATGGCGGAGGATATCCCCAAAGCGCTCCGGGAGAAGCTTCGCATGGAGACGGTCCAGCTTCGGCGGATGCGGCGGG
>CABSAB010000029.1 GCA_902475515.1 uncultured Eubacteriales bacterium
TTCGGGACCGTTCTGGCCGCCGGACTGTATTTTGTCCTTGCCGACCTGCTGAAAATCCCTCGGCTGGCTACGGAACGCGCGCTCATCTCTGCCGGACGGAGGGAGCGGAGCCTGGTCAAAGCTCTGGAGGCGCTGATCCTCGGCTGGGCGCTGAAGCTGGCGCCGCTGATCCGAATGGACGAATACAAATACCGCCGGCTGGAGAGTAAGCTCACGGCGGCAGGGTTGGATATGACGCCCCAGGTCTACACGGCTTATTCGATCCTGAAGCCCTGCCTCATCCTGCTCGGCATCATCCCGTGCCTGCTGATCCTGCCCATCCTGAGCCCCCTCATCGTGGTGCTGGCCGTTCTGACCTGGTTCAAGGAGAGCCGCCGGGCGGATGAGCTGGTCAAGGCCAGAATGGAGCTGATCGAGGGCGAACTGCCCCGGTTCGTCGCCACCATCCATCAGGAGCTGGCAGCCAGCCGGGATGTCCTGCGGATTCTGGAGAACTACAAAAAACACGCCGGAGCTGACTTCGGTCGGGAGCTGGATGTGCTGACTGCGGACATGCGTTCCTCCTCCTATGAAGCGGCGCTCATCCGCTTTGAGGCCAGAATGGGCTCCGCCATCATTTCGGACATCGTCCGCGGCCTCATCGGCATCCTGCGGGGTGACGACGGGCGAATGTACTTCCAGATGCTGTCCCACGATCTGAAAGCATTGGAACTGCAGCGCCTCAAGGCCAAGGCCGCCAAGATCCCGCCCAAGATCCGGGTGTTCAGCTTCATCATGCTCATGTGCTTCATGATGACCTATATCGTCATCATCGTGTACCAGATCGTCAATTCTCTGGGAAGCCTGTTCTAAAGGAGGTCGCCATGAAAAAAATACTGAAACGGCGCTCCGGCGAAGGCTATATCGATGTATGCGTCCTGGTGGTGTGTGCCATGCTGGTGCTGGCGCTGGTGGTTCGTGTGCTTCCAGTCTACATTACCAAACAGCAGCTGGACACCTATGCGGTGGAGCTGGTGCGCGAGGCGGAAATCGCCGGCCGGGTTGGCACGGAGACCACCCGCCGGGCGGCGGCGCTTACCGACAGCACCGGGCTTGACCCCGACATCCGGTGGTCCACCACCGGACGCATCCAGCTCAATGACGAGGTCACCGTGACCCTGACGCTGGAAACGGATATCGGCCTGTTCGGAGGATTTGGCTCGTTCCCGATCACGCTGACGGCTTCTGCTACAGGCAAGTCGGAGGTGTATTGGAAGTGAGAAAACCGATCTTTCGCCGTCGCTCCGGCGAGGGCACCCCCATGATCCTTGCCATCGTGCTGGTCTTGCTGATGCTCTTCTGCGCCATTGCCGAATTCAGCCGTCTGTGGATCATTGCCCAAGGCGTGAAGGAGGCCGCGCAGCAGGCGGTCATTTCCACCATCAATGACAACTATGACGATGTGTACCACGCCGTCCGCGAGGGATACGCCGCGGGCTGGTATCCGGACGGTACAGGCCGCTGGGATGAGAGCATTGACACCGGCGATGTGTACGGCCAGCTCTCTGAAACGCTCGGATTGGAAAATACAGCGGGCGGGTATCAGAAAATTTCGGACGGCGAAGTGGAATATACCATCTCCGGCCTGTCCGTGGTTCTGGAAAATAACAGCCTCGGCTCCGGTCAGAGTGAGGGCTATACCGCGCTGGTGGAGATCCATCTGGAGGTGCCCGTCCGGTTTCTGGGGAATCATTTGCCCGCCGCCAGCATGACTTTGCACACGGAGGCCAAATATGTGCCTCTCTTCTGATCCATCCGGTCTTTTCAATAGACTTCCACAGAAAATTGTGGTATTGTCCCATTAATAAGAAAAACACTAAGGAGGCATACACCATGACAGACAAGACAAAGAGGATCGTCCTCATCGCCGTCTGCTGCCTGCTCTGCGTTGTGGCAGCCATTGGGATCGCCGTCCGGTTCGGCGGCAATGCCGACATTTCTTCCGGTGTGGTTTCCGATGACCCCACCCAGAGCGGTGATCCCAATGTGGATATCGACAATAACGGCCAGACTGATCTGGATGTCCAGGTGGAAACGCCGGACGCATCCGAAACTGATCCCGCCCAGGGCGCAGACTCCAGCGGTCTGGAGCAGACCATCCAGGCAGATCCCGTAAAGCCGGAATCCCCCGAAAAACCGGAAGCACCCGCCGGCACCACCACGCTGCCGGATGACCACGACGGAGCGGATGTGCCGGAGGAGGAGCGCAAGACCGAGAATGAAGCGCCGCCCACCTATGAGGAGACTCCCACAGTGGCTCCCACCGAAACGAAGCCTGCTGCGGGAAGCACCAACAGCTCCGGTCAGGTCTATGTACCCGGCTTTGGCTATGTGGAAAATAGCGGTGAGAACACCGGAGTTCAGGACAACAACATGTACGAGAACGGAAATAAGATCGGCGAGATGGGCGGCGGTAATTGACCCCCTCATCCGCAATAACGGCGCAGTCGGAAGTGACTGCGCCGTTTCTATTTGAAAAAATCGGAAAGGAGAGCACCTGTGAAGCGAATCCTTGCTCTTATTCTCTCCGCTGTCCTGATGCTGTCCATCTCTGTACCTGCCTACGCAACCGGAGATGAAAACATCGATGGCGGTGGCGGCAACATGGGCAGCGGAACATCTACAAGCTATTGGAATCCCGGCATGGATGGCGTCCGTGTATCCGTAATCAATGTGGACAGCCACGCCGTAGTGGGCAATGTGATCGATCTGACCAACAAAACACCCGCATCGGGCGTTATTCATTTTGGCAAAGTCAGCAAGCTGTCCTATAACGCCGGACGGAGTCTCTCTCCGGTAGTGGGAAACTATAGCTACATCAATCCCTCGCAAAGCCTGCCCCGCATCATCTCCTCCGGCAGCTATCCGGCCAGCATTGATGCCATCCGCAGCTATTTTACCGATGAACAGGTCATCCGAGCCATCGCAGGATATGTGGGGATGGACTTTGATACGCTGATCTGCGGTGATTATAAAATTGTTATCGAGCCGATTGCGTATCTGGTCTATAACGGTGCCAACTACGCTATGACAGCCACGGAAGCCGCGCTCTACGACCAGGTGGTCAGCGGTGACCTGCGCTATTGGATGGGATCGCTGACCCATCAGAATCTCCCGCTCGCTATCTTTCTGGAGGAAGCTGACCTCGGGTATCCCGCCTGGTCAGGCAGCACTACCAGCAAGGTCAGCAATGAGCAGATCATTTCCTCTCTGGGGATTGGTATCGTCCGCTTCAACGATGAGGTGGAGGAACCGGAGGTGGATGAGTTTGACTACGAATACCGGGTGGACACCGATGTTATCACCTCGGTGGAGGTGTCCGGCGGGCAGTCAGCCCCGGACAACCCGGTCACCGTGCAGTTTGTGATCGAAGGCAGCACCTATACCGTCAGCAATGTCTACTATCCGGGCGGCGACAGCCAGCTGGTCTGGGTGAAGTGGCACACCCCCGATGAACCCTGTGTCTGCACCATTCAGGTCAGGGTGCTGGGCGGAGGCACGGCGCAAAGCACCATCACCGCCAACATCGTGGATCTGGACGGCAACGACCCGCCCAATCCCGTGGCCGATGACCGAAACGACACCTTCACCCTCGCGGATATCCCAGAGAAAGAAGAAGTGTCCTCTGCCTCCTGGGGCATCTGGTCTCCCTGGTGGCAGGAAAATTGGGTGTGGGTTGAAAACTGGGAGAAGTGCTGGCACACGGATCGGTGGACGGACAGCGAGGGCAAATCCCACACGGACCGCTGGTACCACTGGGTGGACAACGGCTGGTGGGAGGATCAGGGCTGGTGGGAGTTTGACTATAACGCCTACACAGCCAGCCTGACGGCAACCATGGTCATCACGCCGGACAGCCTATCACCCACGGCATCTTCCTCTGCGCTCAAGAGCGGATACGGCATCCAGCAGAGCGTTACGGCCAGCGTCAGCACCACGCAGAGTTCTGCCGTGACTGCGGCTCAGAATGCGGTGACCTATTTCCCGGAGTTCAACTACGAGGGCTTTTGGAGGCTCCTGGACCGAAGCATCAGCGGCAAACGCTCCACCTTCACTTTCAAGGACAATCCATACAGCACCTATAATCGTCCGACCCATTTCACGCCGATATGGTATCCCGATGGGAGCTATACGCCGTACACCTGGCTGCTGGACTGCTGGACACCGGCGGGAATGCTGTCGCTAAACCTCACGGACTCCGTCCGGATTTCCGGAGATCTTTGGGAGGACTGGCATATCGCCCCCACAAATTAACAACATACAACGGAGGGAATTTATGCGTAAATTCAACTATAAGCGCCTGATCGTGATGCTGGTTGTGGTCTTGGCAATGACCTGCCTGATGGCGACCACAGCTTTCGCCGCAGGTACCGGGGATGTGGCCGGCGCCGTCGAAAGCACCTGGTCCACTGCATCTACCCAGATCAAGTCGGTGGTCGACAATGTGGTGTTTCCCGCCATCGACCTGATTCTGGCCGTATTCTTCTTCGCCAAGCTGGGCACCGCCTACTTCGAGTACAGAAAATCCGGCCAATTCGAGTGGGCGGCTCCCGCCATCCTGTTTGCCTGCCTCGTGTTTACCCTCACTGCACCCATGTATCTCTGGAGCATTATTGGCATCTAAGGAGGGTATATGAACTTTTTCGAGCAAGAGCTTCACAAGATCGTTGCCCCAAAGTATCCGGACGCCACCTATGTAGGACGAGCCTGCTATGTGCGTCTCGATGAGTTGAATCGGGCAAAGATCCAGTTCGTCACGGGGATCGTCGCAAATCAATACCATGCCCTTCGCGTTTCCATTCTGAATCGGAACGAAGGCCAGGTGGATGTGCTGCTTCTGAATCTTTCCGACATCCTCGGGAAAAAGCAAACCGGCAACCCGAACTTCCGAAATGGGATCAATCCCTACATCTGGGATGACTACGGGAAAGCGGATTGGTATGTCTACCATCCAAACAGCCAGGACTACCAGCAGCTCACGGATGCGGTGTCGGATTATTTGGAGGTGTTTCAGGAGCAAGCCCAAACCGCTGACCCCCAGTGGCAGCAGACCATGTAAAGAACTGACCCAGGGGCCGTACCAGCTGTACGGCCCCTGGCCTTTTATCCCAAGCAGTTGGTGCGGCCTCACACCGAAAAGAGGTGAACGAACCATTGTTTATTTGGGATTTTGTTGCCGACACCATCCTCGGTCAGATCGTGGATTGGATCTACGGTCAGGTCATGGGCTTTCTCGGAAACTTTTTCGCCGAGATGGGCAACATGGGCGTCGAGCTGTTCGAACTGAGCTGGGTGCAGAGCATTGTACTGTTTTTCTCTTATCTGGCCTGGGCGCTCTATGTGACCGGTCTTGTGGTGGCCTGTTTTGAGTGCGGCATCGAGTATTCCTCCGGCAGAGGGAACCTCAAAGAAACTGCTCTGTGTGCCATCAAGGGCTTTATGGCGGTGAGCCTGTTTACGGTTGTGCCGATTCGGCTCTATGAGCTTTCCGTTACATTGCAGGCAAGCCTCACCGCGGGGATCACAGGGTATGGCACCTCCATCGGCGAGGCGGCAACCGAGATTGTGGATTCACTCAGCGGCATTGATTCGCTGACTGGAATGACCACCGGCTCATACTTCGGCTTTGCTTCCATCACCAGCCCAATCATGCTTTTATTCTGCATCATTCTGATGGCCTACGCCGTGATAAAGGTCTTCTTCGCAAACCTAAAGCGCGGCGGCATTCTGCTCATTCAAATTGCAGTGGGCAGTCTCTATATGTTCAGCGTCCCACGCGGTTATACGGATGGTTTCATCCAATGGTGCAAGCAGATCATCGGATTGTGTCTAACCGCCTTCCTGCAATCCACCATTCTCATCGCCGGTCTCATGGTATTCAAGGACCATGCCCTCCTTGGCCTTGGTCTGATGCTGTCCGCCGGCGAGATCCCCCGTATTGCCGGCGCCTTTGGTCTGGATACCACCACAAGAGCCAATATCATGTCTGCAGTCTATACCGCTCAGGCTGCGGTCAATACCACAAGGACCGTTGTTCAGGCGGTAGCCAAATGAAGACGCTGACAATGGGCAGCTTGTTTGACGGGATTGGCGGTTTTCCCCTGGCTGCGGTTCACAACGGCATCGTACCTGTGTGGGCAAGTGAGATCGAAACCTTCCCCATCGAGGTGACGCGGCTTCGATTTCCCGATATGGTTCATGTGGGCGACATTACAAAGCTTGACGGAGCAAAGCTGCCGCCGGTGGATATCATCTGCGGCGGCTCTCCCTGTCAGGATTTGTCCGTGGCCGGAGCGAGAGCCGGAATCTTCGGAGAACGCTCCGGCCTTTTTATGGAACAGGTGCGAATCGTAAAGGAGATGAGAGATGCGGATAGACAACGAGGCCGAGCAGCTCTCGATATACGACCTCGATTTATGGTGTGGGAAAATGTGCCCGGAGCCTTCTCCAGCGGAACACCAAAAGGAGAGGATTTCCGGATCGTCCTCGAGGAGATCGTCCGAATTAAAGTCAGTGGTGTTTCAATCCCTCGACCTGACACCGGGCGCTGGGAACCTGCTGGGCGAATTCTATTGGGAGCTGATTTCTCCCTGGCGTGGAGATGCCTTGACGCTCAATACTGGGGTGTCCCCCAGAGAAGAAAAAGAATCTTCCTTGTCGCAGATTTTGCAGGACGATCCGCCAGACAAATACTATTTGACCAGGAAAGCCTGCCTGGGCATCCTGCGCAGAGCCTTTGAACGCGGGAAAGAGCTGCCCCGAAAGCTCAATCAGGCGCTTGAAATTCAGTCAGGAGTATGAAAGTCTGCTGCTTCATTCCCGGCTGGGGGACACCCCAGTATTGAGCGTCAAGGCCAGCCGATACGGTTCACAATCAGCAACCGCCTCACGCCAGCCAGCAGGACGGCTGCATCGAGGGCTTCGATGGCTATAACGGTGATCTGACCGGTGCGGCAGCGGCCACCCTGGGCGTGAACTGCGGGATGTCCACTGGCCGCAACGGCCTTGTCCAGCCGATTGCCTTTGCCGCAAACCAGCGGGATGAGGTCAGAGATCTGCACGATGTGGCCGGAGCGTTGGGCGCCCAGCCGGGAATGAAGCAGCAGACTTTCATCGCGGAGGGTGTCGTGGCCAAAGGCAACGGCGATTGTTTTCTGACGCCGGAACGGCACACATCTCTGAGTGCAGGCGGCGGTCAGGCCGGTCAGGGGTATCCCTGTGTCCTGACTGCTGGCTTCTCTGCCGGGGCAGGAGCCTCTGCCGGAAGCATCGGCTACGGCGAGGAGCTTGCCCCCACCTTGAAAGGCAGCGCCAGCGGAAACTGTATGCCATCCATCTTATGCCTGAACGACCAAGGCGGTAGCGTGATGGAGTGCAGCTTGGACATCACAGGGACGCTTCGAGCTCAGGAACACGGGCATCAGCCACTGGTTTTTGATAACCATGGACAAGATACTCGTTTCTGCGGTCCTGTCAAATCGGCACAGACAGTATCCGCCACATTCGGCATGGGCGGAAATAACCAACCGCTTGTTGTAGATGAAAATTCCAGTTCTGATGACCCTCCACCGATTGCTTTTGAACTCCCTGCTTGGAACAATGCACCACCAGCGCAACAAGGAACTGTATTTTGCATCACCGGCAATGCTATTGACCGGCAGCCTCAAAACGGCGGCAATGGGATCGGATACCAAGCAGACCTCGCCTATACGTTGACTGCCACCGATCACCATGCCGTGTTCAGCAGACAGCGAGTCGACATTTTCAAAGATGGAGAGGTAACAAGCACTCAAAGCGCACGCCAGCACAAGGATGCCACGGATCTGGTGCTGCAGGGTACAGATCAGCCAAGGCTCATCCGCAGGCTGACACCTCTGGAATGTGAAAGGCTCCAAGGTTTTCCGGACGGTTGGACTGACATTCCCAACGCATCGGACTCTTCCCGGTACAAGGCGCTGGGCAACAGCGTGGCCATTCCATGCGTGGACTATGTCCTTTTCGGCATTGCTCTGGTGCTTCTCGCCGGCTGAGCCGGGCTTGTTGCTTATGCTTCGTTTGCAGCTTGCTTCTTCGTTGGGTTCTGTGAATAGCTATTTGCCGCCGGGCGCAGTATGCTTTGCTTACAAAATCAGAGAAAGGAGTAACCCATGGAAGCAAAGAAGAATCTCTGCGGAATGATCCCGGAAGAACTGCACGCCAGAGCTGTGGCAGAAAAGGAACAGCTTGGCCTCAAGACTCTGGGCGAGTATGTGGAGCTGATACTCAAAGAACACTTCGAAGGAGGAGGAATCACTATGGCAGAAACCAAGACTCTCGCATTCAAGATCACCGAGGAGCTGGATCAGCGGCTGAAGGACTTCATTGCCGCAGAAAAAAAGCGCGGCAGAAAAATCACGCAGAAAGAATTCGTCATCGGTCTTATCGAGCAGGCGCTGGCTGAGTACGAGGCGCAGAATCAGCCCGCCGAGATGACCGAAGCATAAATATGCCGCACCGGCCGCTGGGGAGCATATCCCCGGCGGTTTGTTTTTTGGAGGTGAACCACCCTGTATATCTACCCTGACAATCTGACTGCCAAGGCCATGCTGTGGCTTTGGGAACTCAGGGATGTGGGCGTCATTGGCGTAGGGCTTTTGGTCTCTATCCTGGCGCTGACACAGACCGGAATTTTTATTCCGCTGGTGCTGACGGCAGTCTATGCCTTCCTCAGCATCCGTTTTGACGGCACGAGCATTCTGGATTTTATCCGGTATGCAGTGGCCTTCCTGATTACCAAACAGCAATTCTATGAATGGAGAATGTGATATGTTCCACGCCGACACACTCTATGACAACGAGGAAAACTTCGGCCTGCCGGAAATCGAGGAGCGGGATCTGTCCGCCTCCCTGACGCTCCGGTGGAGCCGGAAGCGCAAGCGGTGGGAGTGCCGCAACGCCTTCTTCTGGCAGGATGCCAAGAACAAGTGGAGCTGCCGCAGCCAGGACGGCAGATATTACTATGGCTTCCGCAGCCTGCGGGCCCTGCTGATGAGCTGCCGGGTGGACCTTCTGTGCGAGAAGTCCCTCTGCTACAGCGCCAAGAACGCCAGGGCAAAATACTGGTTCAGCCAGAACCCCAGACGGGTGACCTGCTGTGTCACCATGCGCTGCACCGGCTTTTTCCCACCTTGCTTTCCTAAAGGAGGAATGAAGCTATGAGCAGAAAGAAAAAAGAGAATGCCGCGCAATCGACCCGGCAGCTCATGGGGATCGACGGCATCAAGGACTATTGCATCGCCACCCGCATGGGCGATCTGGTCTTTTTTATCATCAAGCCCACCAACATCAGCGTCCTGTCCAATTCCAGCATCAGCGCCAGGATCTACGCCCTGCTGAATGTGGTCAAGGGGCAGGCGGAAATTGAGATGCTGGCCCTCAACTCCAAGGAGTCCTTTGAGCAAAACAAAAACTTCTATCAGGAGCGCATGGGCAGCGAGGAACTTCCTGCCATCCGGCGGCTTCTGGAGCAGGACAGCAAGCATTTGGATCGCATCCAGGTGCTGATGGCGTCCAGCCGGGAGTTTTATATCATCATCCGGCTGCGAAGCGAAAAGGAAACGGATGTGTTCCCGTATCTCAGCCGCATTGAGCAGAGCATCAATGACAATGGGTTTACCACCCGCCGCGCCACCGAGCAGGATCTCAAGCGGATGCTGGGCGTTTATTTCGAGCAAAATGTGACCACTGAGAAGTTCGAGGACTACGACGGGGACCGCTGGGTCATCGTGGGCGAGTAAATCAATTCATCATAGGCCGTGGAGGTGTTCCACTCCATGGCCGGGATGCCTCCACGGAGAATAGGAGGCATCCATTTTGGCAAAGAAAGCGAAAAAACCGGTTCCGCAGGGCCGTGAGGAGGCGTCCATCAAATCCTTTTTGGATATGATTGCCCCCTCTGTGGTCAGCTTCATGCCGGATCATTTCATCTGCGGCAACACTTTCCGATGTGTGTGGGCACTCAGGGAATATCCAACCAGCACGGATGAGCAGGCTATTCTCCGCCATCTGGGCGAGAAGGACGGCGTCACCCTGCGGATTTACACCCGGCAGGT
>CABSAB010000030.1 GCA_902475515.1 uncultured Eubacteriales bacterium
TGGTGACAATGGGCTTGATGGAAAAGGCGTTATCAAAGGCGCTTTGGCGCGGTGCTGATGAACGGGGTGAAGCGGGGGCTGTTTTCCAATGAGGCGGGCTCCGGCTCGGCCCCCTGCGCGGCGGCCACGGCGGAGACGGACCACCCCGCCAAGGTGGGCCTCATGCAGGCCCTCGGCGTGGGCATCGATACGCTGCTTTGTACCTGCACAGCCATGATCATGCTCCTGGCTCCGGCGGAGGTCACAGAGGGCCTGGTGGGGATGGATCTGCTCCAGGCGGCCCTGGCAGCCCATTTGGGGCAGTTCGGCGTGGTGTTTATTGCGGTTGTGCTGGGCCTGTTCAGCTTTACGACGTTCATCGGGATCTTGTTCTACGCCCGGTCCAATGTGTCGTATTTGTTCGGAGACCGCTGGAGCGCCCAGACAGGCTATAAGCTGCTGGCCCTGGGGATGCTGTTCATCGGCGGCCTTGCGGCCTACACCGTGGTGTGGGACCTGGGCGATGTGGGCATCGGCCTCATGACGATCTTTAATCTGATCGCCCTGCTGCCGCTTTCCGGCAAGGCCCTGGCCTGCCTCCGGGACTATGAGGAAACACGAAAAAAGAGCAAGTAGAAGTATCTGGACGAATTTAGAAATATAAAGCTTCTCCGGGGTGCGTATTGCGCGCGCCCCGGAGAAGCTTTTTTGTGCGGCATAGCTTCATGCAAAAATTATGTAAACTGATCCGCTTCGCATAAGCGGCAGGGATGGGGTAAAATAATGGCACGACATGAATTTGGAGGTGCTCAAAATGATAGAACACAGATTTAAGCCAGAGCAGTTGAAAGCTTATGCCCGGGTACTCCGCGCAGAGGAACGGGCCGAGGCAACGGTAGAAAAATATATGCGGGATGTTGGTGCGTTTGCCGCGTGGCTAGAGGGCCGGACCGTGACCAAAGAGCGGGCGGCGGCATGGAAAGCGCATCTGCTTTCGGATGGCTATGCTCCGGCCAGCATCAACGCAAAGCTTTCGGCGCTCAACGGGTTTTTCCGGCTTATGGGATGGGAGGAATGCCGGGTGAAGTTCCTGCGGGTGCAGCGGCGGATGTTCCGGGACCAGGATCAGGAGCTGACCCGGAGTGAATACCGGCGCCTTTTGGAGACGGCCCGGGACCAGGGGAAAATCAGACTGGCTCTGCTGCTGGAGGCCATCTGCGGCACCGGCATTCGGGTCTCGGAAACGCAATATATTACTGTGGAGACGGCTAAGGCCGGACGGGCAGAAATCTGTCTCAAGGGAAAGATCCGGGTGATCCTGCTGCCTCCAAAGCTGTGCCGGAAGTTGCTCAAATTTGCCCGAAAGCAAAAGACTGCTTCTGGGGAGATATTCCGCACCAAAAGCGGAAGAAGCCTTTCCCGAAAGCAGATCTGGCAGGAGATGAAGGGCCTGTGCAAGCATGCAGGGGTGGCGCCCTCTAAGGTCTTCCCGCATAATCTGCGGCACCTGTTCGCCACGGTGTTCTATCGCGCCTGCAAGGATATTGCGAAGCTGGCCGATGTGCTGGGCCACAGCGCGATCGAAACTACGCGCATCTATCTGCGGACGGCCGGCACCGAGCATGCACGGCAGATCGAGGAGCTGGGGCTGATCAGTTAGACGGAATCAACATTCCGTGGTATGGCACTGCCGGAGTTTCTATAGAGGGGTACATAGAAATTAATGGAAAATCCAAAAAGAACGCACGAAAGTAAGGCCGCGGCAACAGAAAACCGGCGGCCAGAAATTTCCTGTACAATTTATGATAAATAATGTCAAAAAAAGCGGAGTTTTCCTTGCATAATTTACAAGATGGTGGTATTATATTGAAAAGGTATCACTATATCTGCGCGCATGTGACTACGGAATGTTGATTCTGTCTGAAATACAGGCTTTGTTTCGAGAAAAGCAAGAACGTCCCAAAGCCACCAAGGAGTTTTGAAAGCATGGAGAACCGGAAAGAGGAATACATAGAGATCGACCTGCTACGCCTGGGAAAGGCCATGTGGCACCGGGCGTGGGCAATCGTTCTTGCGATGCTGCTGTGCGGCTCGGCGCTGTTTTCCTATGCCTATTTCCTCATCACGCCCACCTATCAGGCCCGGGCGCTGATGTACGTCAATAACAGTTCCATCTCCGTGGGCAGCACTTCGGTGAGCCTGTCGGACCTGTCTGCCTCCCAGACGCTGGTGGACACCTACATTGTCATCTTGAAAACCAGGCTCACCCTCAATGAGGTCATTGAGAGGGCGGAGCTGACCTATAGCTATGAAACGCTTTCCAGCATGATCGATGCGAGCGCGGTTAACTCCACGGAGGTCTTTGAGATCGTGGTGACAGACGAGGACCCGGTAGAGGCGGAGAAAATTGCCAATACCATCGTGGAGGTCCTGCCGGAGAAGATCGCCGAGGTCATGGACGGCAGCTCGGCCCGGACGGTGGACTTTGCGGTGGTGCCCACGGAAAAATACGCGCCCAGCATCACCAAATACACAGCCATCGGCCTGCTGCTGGGCCTGCTGATCAGCTGCGGCGTCATCGTGCTCCAGCAGCTGCTGGATGAGCAGATCCGGGATGAGGAGTACCTGACCCAGAGCTTTGGAATGCCGATCCTGGCGGTTGTGCCCGACCTGCTGAGCACCAAGAAGGGCAAGGGGCACTACAGCAAATACGGCTACGGCTCCTATTATGCGGCAGCGATGGAGGATCGACATGAGTGAGCGTCAGACGCGCAAAAGCGCGAACCGGATAACCCTCGAGCAGACCTTTGGCAAAAACCTGAGCTTTGCGGCGGCGGAAGCCTATAAGCTGCTGCGGACCAATGTGCTGTTTGCCCTGCCGGATGAGGATAAGTGCCGGGTCATCGGCATCACCAGCGCCCTTCAGGGCGAGGGAAAGAGTACCACGTCCCTGAACCTTTCCTATATGCTGGCGGAGCTGGGGCACAAGGTGCTGCTCATCGAGGCGGATATGCGTCTGCCCACCATCTCCACCCGCTTGGGGCTGAAGACTGCCCCGGGCCTTTCCAATCTGCTGGCGGGGGTGAAAAGCGGCAAAGGTGTGATGCAGAATTCCGGCATCCACGAGAACCTGTTCGTGATCAGCGCCGGCGATATCCCGCCCAATCCCTCGGAGCTGCTGGGCTCCAGCCAGATGAAGACCGTGGTGGAGGTCATGTCCGAAAGTGTTTCCTTCATCATTCTGGACCTGCCGCCCATTACGGAGGTCTCCGATGCCCTGGTGGCGTCGAAGCTTACCAACGGTATGATCATGGTGGTGCGGCAGAACTACGCCAACCGCCGGGCTGTGAACGAGGCGGTGCGGCAGCTGAAATATGTAGACGCTAAGCTCCTGGGCTTTGTGATGACCTGCGCAGGCGGGTCGGGCAAGGGCTCGTATAAGAAATACGGCAGCTATTATGGCTACGGTTATGGTTATGGCCGGGCGGGGGAAAAGGCAGCTGGTGCCACGGGCCGGAAGGCCCGTACCGCCTCCGGTCAGCAGCGCCGGAAGGATTCCACTGACCGGCAGGGGTCCAGCCGTGGTTGATGTACATTCCCATGTGCTGCCGGGGATCGACGATGGCAGCAAAAGCGTGGAGGAGAGCCTCCAAATGCTGCGGGCCTCCGCCAATCAGGGGGTAACGGCCATGGTGGCAACACCCCATTTTTATCCCATGGAAAACAGCCCGGAACGGTTCCTCAGCCGCAGAAACGCGGCGGCGGAGCAGCTGCGGGAGGTTTGGCAGAAGGATTTCCCAAAGCTTTATCTGGGCGCGGAGGTCTTTTATTTTGAAGGTATCGCCATGGCCCAGGAGGTCGAGGCGCTGTGCATCGAGGATACGGGTGTGCTGCTGTTGGAGATGCCCTTTTCCACCTGGTCCGAGCGTATGGTCAAGGAGATCAAAGAGCTCCATGGGCGGCAGGGGATCACGGTGCTGATGGCCCATATCGAACGCTATATGCGGTTCCAAAAAGACGCGGTGTGGGAGGACCTGCTGCGGGCAGGCGTGCTCATGCAGAGCAACGCGGAGTTTTTCCTCCATTGGAATACCCGTAAAAAAGCCCGCCGGATGCTCCGGGAGGAGCGGATTCACCTGCTGGGCTCCGATTGCCACAATATGAAAAGCCGCCCGCCCATGCTGGGAGAAGCCCTCCGAAAGCTCAGTGAAGCGGACCAGCAGCAGCTGGAGGAAAACATCCGGGAATTTCTGCCGGAGCTGTGTGTATAGGTAAGAACCTGTGAATAGACTATCTTGTCCTTTTACGGAGGACTTGGTATATAGAAGCCATGCTTATCAATTTAGGTGTGGAGTAATGAAGAAAGGAAGATCCCTATGAAGAAACTTGCATCAATTTTGGCTGCGGTCCTGTTTACGATGATGCTGACCGTGCCTGCCTTCGCCACGGAGACTGTGCCCAGCGTTGCGCGGCCCAATCCTGTGGTGGTGGAGACCCTGCCGGATCCCAATGAGCCCGATGCCCCCGATTTTGTGACCGTGGAGGACCCTGAGGGTGAGAACGAGCCCGAGAACTATGTGCGGGTGGAAGATCCCGAATCCGAGGACCCTGAGAACCCTGAGTACGAGTATGTGCCCGAGGACCAGGTGCCTTTGGCCGATGCTGCTGAGGACGGCAAAGAGCTGGTCGAGGAAGGCATTGCCGGTTTGGGCGCTGCAGAGCCTGTACATACCCACTTCGGTGATCTCACCTGCTGGCTGATCCTGATCGTCAGTGCGCTGGTCGGCGGTGTGGTAGGCGTGGTGATTGGCCGCGTCAGCAAGAGAAAGGGCGACGAAGAGAAGACCGACGAGAACGCTGCCACTGCGGCGAAGTGATCATCAGTTCTGATTTTGATGTAAAACAAAGGGAGAATTGATGCGATGAGATTCCGCCTGGATGTCCGTTTTGTGAAAATTGCCGGATGTGTATTGGCGGCCTTGGCTCTCCTCCTGGGTGGGGTGCTTGGCATCCGCGCCTGGGAGGAGGCCCATGCGGGCGTTCCGCAGTCCGTTTTGGATGCGGCAAACGCTGGGCAGGACCGGGCGCAGGTCCAGTATAACGGCGGCGTATATACGCCGAAAAAACGGCTGGAGACCACTTTGGTCATGGGTGTAGATAAATATGCAGACGAACAAAAGCAGGATGTCCAAGGCGAGTATGAGCAGGCTGACTTCCTGCTGCTTTTGATCATGGACCGGGAGGCGGAAGCCTGTACGGCGCTGCACCTGAACCGTGATACTATGACGGAGATCCAGATGCTGACCGATGCCGGCGCGGTGGCCCGAACCTTTGTGGGGCAGCTGACGCTGGCGCATACCTATGGCGGAACGGCCAAGCTGAACTGTGAAAATACGGTGGCGGCGGTCTCCAACCTGCTGGAGAATGTGAAGATCGACCACTATCTGTCCCTGACGATGGACGGAGTGGTGAAGCTGAACGACCTGGTGGGCGGTGTGACCGTGGAGGTCCTGGACGATTTTTCCGGGATCGACGATACCCTGGAACAGGGCAAGACCGTCACTTTGAAGGGCCAGCAGGCCCTGACCTATGTCCGCGCCAGAAGCGGGCTGGAGGACAGCTCCAACCTGCGCCGTATGGAGCGGCAGCATCAGTACCTGGAGGCGCTCCAGCGCCAGCTCACGGCAGGCGCCGAGAGCCGGGAGGATTTTACCCTTTCGGCACTGATGGAAGTCAACGATTATATGGTCTCCGACTATTCTGTGGAGCAGCTGTCCGATTTTTCGGAGCGGCTGGAGGACTATGGGGTCAGCGAGTACAGGACCCTGGAGGGCGAAGCCGTGATTGGAGACGAGTTTATGGAGTTTTATCCCGATGGGGAGAAGCTCAAGGAAATGGTTATGGAGTTGTTCTACGAGCGGGTCGGGGATGCGTGAGTGGAGCAAAACGGGCGAACGTAGCCCGCGAGGGGAGAAAATAGGTGTGGAATTGAGGCCTTTTGCAAGGAAAGTGTGGATGCTTTCCCCGGTGATGCACGGCGATGAACTGACGTATATCACCGAGGCGTACCGCTCAAACTGGATGTCTACCATTGGAGAGAACATTAATGAGGTGGAGCGGATCTGCGCGGAAAATGTGGGGCGCAAATATGCGGTTGCACTTTCCACGGGCACTGCGGCGCTTCACATGGCGGTGAAGCTGGCAGGTGTGAAACCGGGCGACCGGGTGTTTTGTTCCGATATGACCTTTAGTGCCACGGTGAATCCTGTGGTATATGAGGGCGGAATACCGGTCTTTATCGACTCGGAGCGGGAGACCTGGAACATGGATCCGGAGGCGCTGGAACGTGCCTTTGAACGGTATCCGGATGTCCGGGTCGTGATCGCGGCAAGCCTTTATGGTACATTGGGAAAGATGGATGCGCTTTGCGAAGTTTGTAAAAGGCATGGCGCGGTCTTGATCGAGGATGCGGCGGAGTCCCTGGGAGCGACCTATAAGGGAAAGCAGGCAGGGGCGTTTGGGACCTATGGTGTGGTTTCTTATAATGGAAACAAGATCATCACGGGGTCTGCGGGCGGCGCGCTTTTGACCGATGATGCGGAGGTGGCCGCGAAAGTTCGCAAATGGTCCACCCAGAGTCGGGAAAGCGCCCCCTGGTACCAGCACGAAGAGATTGGTTATAACTATCGGATGAGCAATGTGATCGCGGGTGTGATTCGTGGGCAATATCCGTATTTAGAGAAACATATTAAGCGAAAAAAAGCGATATACATGCGATACAAGGAAGGGCTGAGGGATCTGCCCGTTTCCATGAATCCCTATCGGGAAGACGAAACGGAGCCAAACTTCTGGTTGAGTTGCTTGCTGATCCGGGAGGATGCCATGTGTGAGCAGCTGCGCAGCGATAAGGTGGCCCGCTATAGAAAAAGTCCCGGAAAGACTTGTCCGACAGAAATTCTGGAGTCGTTTGCGAGATATAACACTGAGGGAAGGCCGATTTGGAAGCCGATGCATATGCAGCCGCTGTATCAGAGTTGTGATTGGATCTCGGTGCAAGATGGCGTCGATGTAGGAGCGGATATTTTTGCCCGGGGACTGTGCTTGCCCAGCGACATTAATATGACGCCGGAGCAGCAAGATTTGATTTTGGAGATTATCAGGTCCTGTTTTGCCTGATTACATACATAATAGGAGTAGGAATGTACGAGAGATTTTTCAAGCGGTTTCTGGATTTCTGGCTCTCACTGCTGGCGTTGATCGTGCTGTCGCCGGTGCTGCTGGTTTTGACTGTTACCGGAGCGGTCGCTATGCGGGGGAATCCCCTCTTTGTGCAGCAGCGGCCCGGGAAGAAGGATCAAAGCGGACAGGAGCAGATATTCAAGCTGGTGAAGTTTCGGACCATGAGCAACCGAAAGGACGCAGATGGAAAACTGTTGCCGGATGCGGAGCGCTTGAATTCCTACGGTAGATTTTTGAGAAGCACCAGCTTGGATGAGCTTCCGGAGTTGTGGAATATTCTAAAAGGGGAGCTCGCCATTGTGGGCCCCAGACCGTTGCTGGTAGAATATCTGCCCCGTTACAGCGAGGAGCAGCGGCGGAGGCATGATGTGCGGCCGGGCCTGACGGGCTATGCCCAGGTCCATGGAAGGAATTTGCTGAGTTGGGACGAGAAGTTTCAAATGGATGTGAAATATACGCAGCATATTACCTTTTGCGTGGATGTGAAGATCGTTTTGGATACGGTGAGAGCAGTGCTGCGGAGAGAAGGAATATCCCAGACAGGAACTGCCACTATGACGGAGTTTATGGGAAGCAGTGAGGTCGTGTCGCAATGAGAGACGTAATTGTAATTGGTGCAGGCGGACATGGGAGAGTTGTTGCTGATATTGTAAATGCCTGTGGGGATCAATTTCTTGGCTTCCTGGATGATGACCCGGCGTGTGAGGTCCTTGGAGCAACGATAGATTATAAAAAATATCCGGATGCAGAATTTATTCTTGCCATTGGAAATGCGGATATCAGAGAAAAACTGACAAACGGGATGCAATGCAAGTGGTATACAGCGGTCCATCCTTCAGCGGTGATCTCACCCACGGCAGTGATCGGGGAGGGAACAGTTGTGATGCCAAATGCAGTGGTCAACGCCGGAGCCAGCATAGGCAGGCATTGCATTATCAATACTGCCGCCATTGTGGAACATGATAATAAAATTGACGATTATGCCCATATCAGTGTTGGTGCAAGGCTGGGCGGCATGGTTTCGGTTGGGCGGAGAACTTGGATCGGTATTGGAGCGACTGTGTCTAATAATGTTCAAATTTGTGAGGATTGCCTGATTGGTGCCGGTGCGGTCGTGGTTCGTGATATTGAGATTATTGGGACATATGTTGGGCTACCGGCAGGGCAGATGTAAGATTGGAGCATTTTTGTGAAGATACTGTACACAACCACGGTCGGTTTGACTATGGGATTTTTTAATGCGTTGATCCATGACCTGATCGAAAAGGGGCATACGGTTGACATTGCGTGCAATGAAAGTGAGTTTCAGGTTGCGGAATGCTACCGAGATTGGGGCTGCCAAATTTATCCTATTAGCTGGACTAGATCTCCACTCAGTAAAGCGAATGCAAAAGCAATTAAAGAATTAAAGGACATAGTCGAAGAGAATGTGTATGACATTGTGCATTGCCATACGCCGGTGGCAGCAGTATGTACGCGGTTAGCGTGTAAGAAGCTGCGAAAAAGTGGACTTAAGGTTTTTTATACGGCACATGGGTTCCATTTTTATAAAGGAGCTCCCATACAAAATTGGCTGCTATATTATCCGGTGGAATGGCTGTGTAGCTTTTGGACAGATACATTGATCACGATTAATCACGAGGATTTTGCGCGGGCAAAAAAACATTTTTACGCCAAGAAAACGGAGTATGTTCCGGGTGTTGGTGTTGATGTGGATAAATTTAAGAATACGGTCGTAGATCGTGCGGCGAAGCGTAAGGAAATTGGAGTTCCGGAGGATGCTTTTTTACTGCTGTCGGTGGGGGAATTGAATAAAAATAAGAATCATCAAATCGTAATTAAAGCGTTGGCGAAACTAAACAATCCGAAAATTCATTATATAATTGCAGGTGAAGGGCTACTCAAAACGTATCTATTAAATTTAGCACGAGATGCTGGCGTTTTTGGGAATGTTCATTTGTTAGGGCGTCGAAGTGATGTGGCAGAATTGTATAAGGCGGCAGATGTGTGTGTATTTCCGTCAATACGGGAAGGGCTAGGACTGGCGGCGCTAGAGGGAATGGCAAGTGGTTTGCCGTTGCTTGGTGTAGATAACCGTGGGACGAGAGAATATGTGCAGGACGCTGAAATGCTGTTGTATGATGATGTTAATGCGTTTGTAAGTGCGATTCAAAAAATGTATGCGAACACCGATTTAACTACGGAAAAAGGTAAAAGGAATATTGCAGTTGTGGAGAACTACTCAATAGACTTGGTTAGAGAACGCATGGAGGGGATATATGGGCTTAGGTAATAGCACAACTCCGCTCGTATCGATTATCATACCTGTGTATAACGGAAGCAACTATATGTGTGAGGCTATTGATAGCGCGTTGGCACAAACATATGCCAATATAGAAGTTATTGTAGTGAATGATGGCTCTGTGGATAATGGTGCGACAGAAAAGATTGCCAAAAGTTATGGAGAAAAAATTCGCTATTATCAAAAGCCTAACGGTGGTGTTTCTTCGGCGTTAAATCTGGGCATTGCGAATATGCGTGGGGAATATTTTTCATGGCTTTCCCATGATGATGTATATATGCCGGATAAGATTGAAAAAGAAATTGCCGCGCTTTCTAGATTACAGGATTCAGATACACATGTCTTGAAATTAATAGTGCACATCCATTAA
>CABSAB010000031.1 GCA_902475515.1 uncultured Eubacteriales bacterium
AAGCCGAGGTCCGGCGGGTCCGGGGCGTCCAGCGGCAGCTGCGGGAGAAGAACAGCGTGCCTGTGGTGGCGCTGGTGGGCTATACCAACGCGGGAAAGTCTACGCTATTGAACGCTCTCACTGGGGCGGGCATCCCTGCAAATAACCGCCTCTTTGACACCCTGGACACCACCACCCGGCGGCTGACGGTCTCCGATACCCTGGAGGTCCTGCTCAGCGACACTGTTGGCTTTATCGCGAAGCTTCCCCACCACCTGGTAGAGGCATTTCAGGCGACACTGGAGGAGCTTTCCTATGCGGACCTGCTGCTCCATGTCATCGATGCGTCCGACCCCAACCGGGAGGACCATATGGCCGTGGTGGAGCGTCTGGCCCAGGAACTGGCCCCCCAGGGGGTGCCGGTGATCGAGGTCTATAACAAGGCCGATCTTGCCAAGCCGGAGGATATTCCGGTGGGAGAGAACAAGATCGCCATTTCCGCCGCTACGGGGACGAATCTAACCGGGCTATTGGAGCTCATTGAGCAGAATCTGGATACCGGCGTAGCGCGGGTCGATTTGATGCTGCCCTACAGTGCGGCGGGCGAGCTGGACCGGCTCCACCGGGAGGCAAAGGTCTTCTCTGCGGAGTATGAAAACGACGGCATCCGGGTGGACGCGGCGCTCAGCCGGGAATTGCAGGGGCGGTACCGCGCATATATCAAGTAGAAAGGCGGAAGCGCCATGCAATTAAAAACCGAGAGAATTGAAACAAAACGGCTGATTTTGCGTCCTTTTATGTTAGAAGATGCTCACGCATTGTTTGCAAACTGGGGTTCTGACCCGGAGGTCACCAAGTTCGTCAGCTGGCCCAGATATACCGAAGAAAAGATGGCGGAGGGCCGCATGCATTATATGCAGGACTGCTACGCCAAGGGTGAGATCACCGATTGGGCCATCGAGCTGAAAGAATTGGGCCAGGCCATTGGCAGTATCGGCGTTGTTGGGACCAATGAGAGAGTCCGGTCCGTGGAGGTAGGTTACTGCATTGGGAGCTCCTGGTGGAATCAGGGCATTACTACAGAGGCATTTGGCGCAGTGATCCGTTACTTTTTTGATGAAACAGAGGTATGCCGGGTGGAGGCGCGCCACGATACGAGAAATCCGGCATCCGGCGCTGTTATGAAGAAATGTGGCATGCTGTATGAGGGAACTCTGCGTTCGGCCAGCTGGAATCATTCCGGCGTCTGCGATCTTGCCTGCTATGGCATCTTAAAATCCGACTATCAAAAGGAACAGACCCTATGACAGAATTTTATCTCCCCACCGGCTACGGCACGGCGGAGCATGTGGAAAAGAAATCCCGGTTTATTGGCGAGATTTGGCCGGTTTCCACCGAGGAAGAGGCCCGGGAGAAGATCGAAAGCGTCAAAAAACACTATCATGATGCCCGGCACAGCTGCTGGTGCTACCTCCTGCGGGACGGCACATTGCGTTATAGCGACGACGGGGAGCCGCAGGGCACTGCGGGACAGCCCATGCTGGAGGTGTTTCAGCGGGAGGGCATCACGGACTGCGTGTGCGTGGTGACCCGTTATTTCGGCGGGATATTGCTTGGAACCGGAGGCTTAGCCCGGGCTTATACTAAGGGCGCTAAGGATGCCCTGATAGCGGCGGGGGTCTCCGTCCAGCGGATTTGGAATCAGATCGGCATTCCGTGTCCCTATCACCTCTTTGAGCGGGTGAAGCAGGAGACGGAGAAGCTGGGCGGCGTGGTAGAAAACAGCGACTTTGGGGCGCAGGTCCAGATGATCGTGCTGCTGCCGGAGGATCAGACAGAAGCGTTTTTGGAACGGCTGGTGGAACTTAGCAATGCCACGCTCCATGGGACAAAAGAGGCGCAGGTTCTGCGGGCGTTCCCAACGGAGCGGTTTTAGAAGGGGCCTGATAGAAACAGGCAGCAAAACCTTCCCCAAAGGGGAGGGCCTACGGAGGTGAAAGCGATTGAATCCAATCACGATTCGCGAAGAACTGGAGCAGGCGGAATACCGGACCCTGGCCCCCTGGGCGCAGAAGTCTGCCAAGAGCAAAGGCCGATTCCGCCCGGAGGAGGAGACGGATGTACGCACCTGCTATCAGCGGGATGTGGACCGGATCGTCTATTCCAAATCCTTTCGACGGCTGAAGCATAAGACCCAGGTTTTTTTGCAGCCGGAGGGTGACCACTACCGCACCCGGCTGACGCACACCCTGGAAGTCATGCGTATCTCCAGGACCATCGCCAGAGCCCTGCGGCTCAACGAGGATTTGACGGAGGCGATCGCCTTTGGCCATGATCTGGGGCATACGCCCTTTGGCCACGCCGGGGAGAAGGCGCTTAGCTCCATCACCGGAAAGCATTTCCGTCATAATGAGCAGTCTCTCAGAGTGGTGGATGTGCTGGAAAAAGACGGCGACGGCCTGAATCTTACCTATGAGACGCGCATGGGCATCCTGGGCCACACCGGAGAGCGCATCCCTGAGACGCTGGAGGGGCAGATCGTGCGGGTCTCTGACCGCATTGCCTACATAAACCACGATATCGACGATGCCTGCCGGGCGGGCGTGCTGAAAAACAGTGATATTCCCAGGGAGATCGCCGCTGTATTGGGCGAGACCCATTCCCAGCGGATCAACACCTTGGTGCAGGATATCGTTGAGCAATCCCGGGATGCGGCGGAGATCAGGCGCACCCCCGAGATCGCCCAGGCTATGGAACAGCTGCGGGACTTTATGTTTGAGCATGTGTACCGCAACCCCGTGGCAAAGGGGGAGGAGCACAAGGCCCGGGACATCATCGGAAAGCTCTATGAGCATTATATGGCCCATCCGGAGGAGATTCCGGCGGATTTCCAGCCCCAGCTGGATCTGGAGGGCATTGAGCGGACTGTATGCGATTACATTGCCGGCATGACGGATCAATATGCCGTGTATAAATTCAGTGAGATTTTCATTCCTGCCGCCTGGCAGGTGCGGTAACACCGAAAAAACGGGAAACGGGAATAAATTCCGATAAACTTGGCAACCATGGCAGAGGAGGTGCAGACCTTGGCGTTTCCAGAGGCTTTTTTAGAGGAACTGAGCGAGAAGAATCCCATTGAGGATGTGGTGGGCCAATTTGTGCATCTTACCCGCCGGGGGAGCAATCTGTTTGGCCTGTGCCCGTTCCACAATGAAAAGACGCCCTCTTTCTCCGTAGCGCCGGAAAAGGGGATCTACTACTGCTTTGGTTGCCACAAGGGCGGCGGCGCGGTGAATTTCATCATGGAGGTCGAGGGCCTCGACTATCCCGATGCGGTGCGGTATCTGGCCAAGCGGGCCGGGATGGAGGTGCCCGAGGACCAGCGGCAGCAATCCTCCAATTACCGCTATAAGGAGCGGCTCTGGCAGCTGTGCCGGGATGCGGCACGCTATTTCCATCAGTGCTTGAAAAGTCCCGAGGGCAAGGAGGCGCTAAGCTATCTGTTGGGCCGGGGATTGTCCGCCGATACGGTGGTACGCTTTGGACTGGGCTTCGCGCCAAACAGCTGGGACAGTCTGATCTGTGCCATGGAGGAAAAGGGATACACCCAGAAAGAGCTCCAGGACGCCGGATTGGTGAGCACCAGACAGCGGGAGCGGACCCGAACCGACGGGACCAAGGAAACGTTCCTCAGCTGCTATGACCGGTTCCGAAACCGGGTGATATTTCCCATCATCGATGTGCGGGGCAATGTCATCGGCTTCGGCGGGCGTGTCATGGACGACTCGGAGCCGAAATATCTAAACTCGCCGGAGACGCTGATCTTTAATAAACGAAAAAATCTCTTTGCCTTAAATGTGGCAAAAAAGACGAAGATGGGCATGCTGGTGCTGACAGAGGGCTATATGGACACTATCACCATGCACCAGTATGGGTTTGACGGCGCGGTGGCCTCCCTGGGGACCAGCCTCACCCAGGAACAGGCGGGAATGCTCAGCAAATATACCAAGCAGATGGTCCTCTGCTACGATGGGGACCAGGCGGGACAGAACGCCGCCAAGCGGGCCATCAGCATTCTGGAAAAGACGGGCATCGCGGTCAAAGTTCTGCGAATGCAGGGGGCCAAGGACCCGGACGAATTCCTGCGAAAGTTTGGAGCGGAACGGTTTCAGAAGCTTTTAAATGATTCGGCGGATCAGGCGGTCTATCAGCTGGAGAACATCCGGCGGAAATACGATGTGGCCTCCGACGAGGGCAAGGTGGAATATCTCCAGGAGGCAGCCGCCTTTATTGCCACGCTTTCCTCGGCGGTGGAGCGGGAAGTCTACAGCGGCCGGGCGGCCGAGACTGCCGGGATCAGCGCGGAAGCGGTGAAGCTGGAGGTAAACCGGGCCTTCCGCCGCCGGATCAATGCCCAGAAGAAACAGGAACAGAAAAAGAATCTCCGCCCCGCCGAGGCCCTGCAGCCCGCGTCGTCGGGAATCAAGTATGAAAACATCCGCTCTGCCAGGGCGGAGGAGGGGCTGCTGGGACAGCTGCTGCTGGAGCCTGCGCTACTGGATGAGACCGAAGCGCTTCATCCGGAGGAGTTCTCTTCGCCGCTGCTGGGAAGGGTCTATGCATGGATGCAATCGCGGTTCCGCCAGGGACTGCAGGTATCCATTCCGGCCATGGACGGCACCTTTGCGCCGGAGGAAATTAACCACATGGCGGATATTTTTCAGAAGCAGGGCAATGTTGTCAACGAGCAGGCCCTGCGGGACTACATACAGGTGATCCAAACGGAAGCATCAAAACCAAACGAAGATCTGCTGGCAGCGTTTCAGCGACGCCAGGACAAAAACGGGTATGGAGGATGATAGCATGAGCAATACCTCGCAGAAAAAGCCGGATGAGCAGCTGCTGAGCAAAATCCAGGCACAGCTGATTGCAAAGGCCAAGGAAGACGGAAATCTGACCACGGAGGAGCTGGTTGCCGCCATGGCGTCTATCGGTGCGAATATGGAGCAGATCGAACAGACCTTTCAGGCCATGACTGAGGCCGGGATCCAGGTGCTCCCGCCGGAGGACGAAGAAGAACAGGAGGAAACCGCCCCCAGTGCCGAGGAACTCAGCCGCCTTCAGGAGGAGATCGAGGAGGCAGAGGAGCAGGAGAGCGATGCCGCGGCGGCTGCCCTGGAGGACGTGAGCACCAATGATCCTGTGCGCATGTATCTCCGGGAGATCGGCAAAGTGCCGCTGCTGACTTTGGAGCAGGAGCAGGAGGTGGCCCGGCGCATCGCAGAGGGGGATGAAAGCGCCGTCAAGGCCATGACCGAGGCCAATCTGCGGCTGGTGGTCTCCATCGCCAAGCGTTATGTGGGCCGGGGGATGCAGCTGTTGGACCTGATCCAGGAGGGCAATCTCGGCCTGCTGAAGGCGGTGGAAAAATACGACTACACTAAGGGCTTTAAGTTCTCCACCTACGCCACCTGGTGGGTGCGCCAGTCCATTACCCGTGCCCTGGCGGATCAGGCCAGGACCATCCGTATTCCCGTTCATATGGTAGAGACCATGAATAAGCTCACCCAGACCTCCCGGAAGCTCCAGCAGGAGCTGGGCCGGGAACCCACCGAGGAGGAACTGGCGGAGGTCATGCACATGACCCCGGAGCGGGTCAACGAGATTCGCCAGATGTGTATGGAGCCGGTGAGCCTGGAATCCCCCGTGGGGGAGGAGGACGACAGCCATCTGGGAGACTTCATTGAGGATGATTCCGGCTCCCAGCCTGCGGAGGCGGTGTCCCAGACCATGCTGCGCCAGCAGCTCATGGAGATTTTGGACACCCTGTCGCCCCGGGAGGCCAAGGTGCTGCGGCTGCGCTACGGCCTGGATGACGGACGGCCCAGGACGCTGGAGGAAGTGGGCCGGGAGTTCAATGTTACCCGGGAGCGGGTGCGGCAGATCGAGGCAAAGGCTCTGCGGAAGATCCGGAATCCGAACCGCTCCAGCAAGCTTCGTGATTTTCTGTAATGGAAAAAGCGCCGGCAGAGCAGAAGCCTGCCGGCGCTTTTTCTGCGGAAATGTTGAAAAATGCCAAGGTTTGTGCTATAATAACTAGGTTCATATTCAGAGCTTTTTAGTCCTCTGTGTTGGAGGGCAATTCAGGGAATATACGGTGATACTATGAAAAAAGTGTTAGCTTGGGCACTGCGGATCTTCTGTATCCTGTCCATCAGCGTGGCGGCATTTACGCTGATTCGCTGTCTGATCCATGTCAATGACGATCATTCCAAGGAGGCGCTGCTGGGTCCCACAACGCCCACGCCGGTGCCGGAGGTTTCCACAGAGCCGGTGCTGCTGAGCAGTGATGTGGATGAGAATCCTACGGTGCAGCTCCGGGCGGACAGCACCGCAACGGCCAACCATCCGACGGTCACGGTCACAGCGTCCTTTGGCGATATTGTCAACGGGATCAACGCTGGCCTCCGGTGGTATGTGGACGGGGAACTCAAAAAAGAGCAGGAGAACTGCCCCCTGGTGGAGGGCTCCACCATGTCGTTCGCTGCCACCATGGAGATCACCGAAGACAGCCCGGAGACTGCTGAGGTGCGGTTGGAGGTAAGCTTCCAGGATAAGACGGTGGATGCGGAGACGACCTTTGAGGTGGAACCCCTTGGCCGGAGCGTTGTGATCCAGACCGAGGAGATCCCGGTCACAGCCCTGCGGGACAGCGATATTTATGAAGACAGTGACCGCACTGAACACACCGAAAATACCATGGAAAAATCTGCGGTAGGCCTGCTGCTGGCCTACGAAAGCGACAACAGCGGCCTGACTGCTCTGAAGCTCCAGATGGAGGATGGCAGCGAAGGTTGGGTGGATGCTGACGATATGCGCATTAGCCGGGAGGACTGCACCACCGATGAGGATTATACTGAGGAGCAGAAGACGGATTTTGTCAACTCTATGAACTATGAAAGCCGTACCTCCCATCTGGTGTGGGTGAGCCTGTATACCCAGCGGGTCAACGTGTTCACGGGCTACCAGAGCCACTGGGAACTGGAGGAGAGTTTCCCGTGCTCCAGCGGCGTCAATGAGAGCCCCACCACCACGGGTATCTTCACCATTGAGGGTATCCAGGAGCGGTGGAATTTGGGCCGGACCTATGTGGAACCGGTATTGATCTTCAACGGCGGTGAGGCATTCACCAGCCAGCCCTATGATGTAGATACAGACGAGGTGGATGACGATACCATGGGCAAGCCTGCCTCCGGCGGCGGTGTGCGGCTGCTGAAAAAAGACATCCAGTGGATGCAGGAGAATTTGCCCCTGGATACGCTTGTGGTGGTTTACTGATTTTTGAAAGGAGGAACTGCAATGGAACGGACAGAAGCCATGGCGCTGCTGCGCCAATATAATAAAGAGCCCTTTCACCTCCAGCACGCGCTGACGGTGGAGGCGGTCATGGGCTGGTTTGCGGACCGGCTGGGCTACGGCCAGGAGCGTGATTTCTGGCGGACGGTGGGCCTGCTGCATGATCTGGATTTTGAGATGTATCCGGAGGAGCACTGCGTCAAGGAGATGGCCATTATGGAGGAGCTGGGGCTGGACCCACGGCTGATCCATGCCGTGGGCAGCCATGGCTATGGCCTGTGCAGCGATGTGGAGCCGGAGCACGAGATGGAAAAGGTGCTGTTTGCGGTGGATGAGCTTACGGGGCTGATCGGTGCGGCAGTGAAAATGCGGCCGTCGGGGAGCACCAAGGACCTGGAGCTTTCCAGCCTGAAAAAGAAGTTTAAGGATAAAAAATTTGCCGCTGGGTGCAGCCGGGATGTGATCCGCCAGGGCGCGGAGCGCCTTGGCTGGGAGCTGGACCGTTTGATGACGGACACCATTGAAGCCATGCGGGAATATGAGGACGAGGTGATCGCCGCGATGCAGGAGATCGAGACGGCCGAATAAGCGCAAAAAATACCGGAGAATGGAGGGAACCATTCTCCGGTATTTTCACTGTCTGTTTCAGCCGCCCAGCATAGAGACCAGAACGGCCTTGATGGTGTGCATCCGGTTTTCCGCCTCATCGAAGACGATGGAGTTGGGACCACGGAAGACCTCATCGGAGACCTCCCGGATGTCCACACCCTTGTCCATCCACTCTTTGGCCAGCTTGGTCTCAAAGTCGTGGAAGGAGGGGAGGCAGTGCATGAACTTCACCTCGGGATTTCTGGTGGCCTCCAGCATTTCCTCTGTAATGCGGTAAGGGGCCAGCAGCTTTGCCCGGGCCGGGATCTGATCCTCTTCGCCCATGGAAGCCCAGATATCGCTGTAGAGGACGTCGGCCCCGGCGATATCGGCAATGTCCGCACTGAGGGAAATCTTCGCGCCGGACTCTTTAGAAACGGCGGCGACCTTCTCCAGCACAGATGCATCCACCTGATCGATGAGTTCCTGGGGGCCGTAGCCCACAAAGGTCATGCCCATTTTGGCGCAGCCGTACATCCAGGCATAGCACATATTGTTGCGGATGTCGCCCACAAAGACCACCTTGCAGTCCTTGAGGGGCTTGGCAATATGCTCCTCCATGGTCATCATATCGGCCAGAATCTGCGTAGGGTGGTCTACGTCTGTCAGACCGTTGAACACAGGGACTCCGGAGAACCGGGCCAGGTCCTCCACCACGGACTGCGCATAGCCCCGGTATTCGATGCCGTCAAAGAAGCGGCCCAGGACCCTGGCGGTGTCCTCCAGAGATTCCTTCTTGCCCATTTGCGAGCCGTTTGCGTCCAGATAGGTCACCTGGCCGCCCTCGTCGTGGATGGCGGTCTCAAAGGCGCAGCGGGTGCGGGTGGAGTCCTTCTCAAACAGCAGCACGACATTCTTGCCCCGCAGGGTCTTGCCCAGGATGCCGGCACGTTTTTTGCTCTTGAGGTCATGGCTGAGGTCCAGCAGATAGCGGATCTCCTCCTGGGTAAAATCCATGAGGGTCAGGAAGGAACGGCCCTTTAAATTCACAGGCATAGCAGAAGCCTCCTTACTTGACGCAGATGCACTCGGCTTCCACCAGAGCGCCCTTGGGCAGCGCCGCCACCTGCACGCAGGAACGGGCCGGGGGATTTTCGGGGAAGTACTCGGCATAGATGTCGTTGAATACAGTGAAGTCCTTGAGATCGGTCATAAATACGGTGGTCTTTACCACATTGGCAAAGGTAAGCCCGCAGCTGTCCAAAACGGCCTTGATGTTCGCAAACATCTGCCGGGCCTGAACCTCGATACCGCCCTCTGCCAAAGCGCCGGTCTCAGGGACCAGGGGTACCTGGCCGGAGAGAAACACCAGATTGCCGCAGTCAATGGCGTGGGAATAGGGGCCCACAGCGGCAGGGGCTTTTTCGGAAAATACGACTTGTTTCATAAATAGACCTTCTTTCCATTTTGCGGTGTTTTGTTCGTCTAAATTGATCCAATACCGTCGAAAGGTGGTATTGGTTAATTCATCAACATAATCGTTGTCACGACAACCATGGTTATGTTCAATCACCTTGGAGGAAACAATATTCTCATCCCTGCAGCTAACCAGAACTTTTTTCAAACCAATCGCTTTCGCCTCTTTCAACGCAAGAGACAATAGATTTGTCGCATAGCCTTTCTGCCGTTCGCTTGGGCGAATCAAGTAGCCAATATTGCCGCCGTGCTGTAGAAGCGTTTCGCACAGTTTGTGTCTTAAATTAAATCCGCCAACTAGTCTATTGCCGTCAAATACGCCAAACGTTGTTTGCGGAACAAGTCCGGGCCGCAGAAA
>CABSAB010000032.1 GCA_902475515.1 uncultured Eubacteriales bacterium
ACCTATGCCCATGCTACCATCGGTCCGTCAGCATCCGCACCCGGTCATTTTTCAGGCTGCTGAACTTGTATTCTTTCTCCCCCTTGACCTTGCTGTGCTGTTTGTTGATAAGCAGCGTGTTACTATTAAAGTCAACACAGTCCCAAGTAAGGCCGAGAACCTCTCCTTGCCGCAGTCCCGTAAACACGGTAACAAACAGAATATTTTCATAAGGATGACCCTTTATAGCATTCAGAAATGCCGTCATATCGTCATCCTCCATGGCCTTGATCCGGCGTTTCTCCACCCGAGGTAGAATCACCGCCTCCAGCGGGTTGATCCTCAGATACCCCAGCTTGATGGCTTGTTCCAGTGCCCTATGGAATACCCCATGGATATTCTTGATGGATTTCGGAGATAACTCCTTTTCCTGCTGGAGCATATTATAGACCCGCTGAACCATCTGCGAGGTCAAATTGCTCATCATCACATCACCCAAATAGGGCTTAAGATGGACGCGTATATGCTCCTCGTAGACGCTCTTTGTGGCCGGTTTGAGGTTTCCGGTATACTCCTTAAGCCAGGTATCCAGCCATGCCCCCACCGGGATTCTGCTGGTCTCTGAATAAGTGCCGTTGTCAACCTGAACGACAACAGCCGCCAGTTTCTTTCGCACCTCCTGCTGGGTCTTCCCATAGATGGACTTTTGAACTTGCTTTCCGGTTTTGGGATCGAAGCCAAGGGAGTACCGGCCCTCCCAGCGGCCGTCGGAGCGCTTGCGGATGTTCCCGCCGCCCCTTGCGTTGCGTGTAGTTTTCGTTTTCAATATTACCTCTCTTTCCTCAGAATTTAGAAAATGGTACTGTCAGTCCACTGCTTTTATCACATTTTATCGCTGTCCAGCCAGGCTACGAAGTCCTCCAGGGACAGTTCTCCATCGAGACACATCTGCCGCCGCTTTCTGGCCTCCAGGGACCACTCGTTAAACTCCTCTCTGGTCATCAGGCCATAGCGAATTCGGGCATTGTGAGCCTTGTAGGAACGCTTGTACTCCTTGACAGCCGGGTCCTCCTGCATCCGTTTTTCATAGAGCCGAATGGCACCGGCCTCCCGGCAGGTCTTGGTGGAACCGTCGATGAGACGATCACAGTAGTCCGTCTTATAGGCCCGCTTGGTGGCAAAGTACCGGCCGCAGTATTTACAGGGTTTCATCTGGAGATTGTTTCGCATATACCGCACCAGCATGAAGTCCACCATGTCAGCGGGCTCTTCGCTGGAAACGACTTCTGTTGTAAAGAATTCCTGTTCCGGGATCGGTTCATTCTTATCTTTCTTATCCAGAGCATCCAGCACGTCCGTCATGTCATCGTAGGTGGAAAAGCGCAGCCCGTTTTTCCAAACCTCCTGCAGATCCACCCGGCCATAACTCAAAGCCGGATAGGTTTCTTTATTCTCACGCCAGAGATCTATATATTTGGATTCCAAATCTGTGGGGTCCTCTGTTTCAAAGAGCGCCTGGGTCAGCGCCAGCAGTCTGGGCTGGAGGTCTCTGTAAAAAGCCACCTGGGCCACCAGTTCCGCCGTGGAAAGGATTTCTCCGGCATCGTGGTGCAGCCGCAGCCGCTCCACCCAGGCCCCCACAGGGGCAAACAGGTCGCTTTCCCGCAGCCAGAAGCGGACGTAGTCCCGGAGGTGGTCAAAGATCGGCTCAGCGTCCGCCCCCCGGTTGATGTCCTCCAGCATTTCCCCAATCTGCTCCAAGTGCCAGTCCCAGGTGGAAAGGTCCGCATAGAGAAAATCCGCCAGAGCCGTCCCCATGGGATATTCCCCATGCCAAATATGGGCATAGGGCGCTTCCTGCTTTTTGTCCACAGTCCGAACTTCAAAGCATTCCGTGGTGCCATCGGTATAGGCCGATGCCCATGCTCGCTCATAAGGAAGGGGGTATAACCCACGGAAATTGATTGTCATATTGTACACCTCTCGGTAGAAATATTTATTCAAAATTACACAAATAAGTCTATTGACAATCAGAAAAAATAGGATATAATATATCCCGCAAGAGACTTATTGATGATATTATACACATCGCAGTCTATCTTGTCAAGAACATTTTTTGAAGGAGGTCGTTGAATGAACAACACCGCTATCCCCGCAATCCTCAACGCCAATGAGCTGGCACAGTTTTTGGGCATCTCCCGGGCCGGAGCCTATCAGCTTCTGCACATGGAGAGCTTCCCCACGCTGAAGATCGGCAAACGACTGCTGGTCCCCAGGGACAAGCTCATGGCGTGGATCGACCGGCAATCGGGAGGTGATGTCTATGTTGCATGAAAAAACGACTGTTCCGAATCCATCTGTTGGCGCAGACGGGGAACAGCCGCTCTCTAAAGAATCTACAGGAAGTATATCAGAAAAACTCGAAAAAAGCAAGGACCGCAACCAGGAACTTTTCAAAAAGATTCAGGAAATGCAGTCCCCGGATTATTTACATACCGTGACCCTGGACGAACTGTTCGACAGCGTCTACACGGGCAGCCCTCCCATCGTGGAGGGCTTGCTCTGGCCGGGAGCGTACCTGTTTGTGGGCGCTCCCAAGGTGGGAAAGTCCTTTATGGTGGCCCAAATCGCCTACCATGTGAGTATGGGCATTGATCTATGGGGACTTCCCGTCCATCAGGGAACTGTGCTGTACCTTGCGCTGGAGGATGACTATAAACGACTCCAGCAGCGGCTTTACCGCATGTATGGGACCGAGGGAACGGAAAAGCTGCACTTCGCCGTCTGTGCCAAGCAGTTGGAGAATGGTCTGGAGGGGCAGCTTACAAAGTTCGTAACAGAACACCCGGATACCAAACTGATCATTATCGACACCCTGCAAAAGGTCCGGGAGCAGAATTCCGAGCGGTACAGCTATGCCGGAGACTACGCACTCATTGCCCAGCTTAAAACCTTTGCCGGAACGCATAACATCTGTCTGCTGCTGGTTCACCACACCAGGAAACAGGAGTCGGAGAACAAATTTAACATGATCTCAGGAACCAACGGTCTTTTGGGAGCCGCTGACGGTGTATTTCTCTTGCAAAAGATAAACAGCCTGAAAGCTGATGTCAAGCTGGACATTTCCGGACGGGACATGCCGGAAAGCCAGTTGACCTTTCGGCGGGAGCCAGAGACCTTATGCTGGGAAATGGAGCATATGTACAGGGAGGATTGGTCTGCTCCTCCGGACCCGCTGTTGGAACGCATCAACGCCATGCTGCTCATACAGCCGGAGGAACAGTGGAAAGGCTCCTCCACCCAGCTGGCCCAGGCACTGAAACTGGAGATCAGCCCGGTGAGCCTCACCAAGCGGCTGAATGTAAACGCCGAGAATCTGCTCCAGGACTATCAGATTCGGTACAACTGGAGCCGCCTCCATGAGGGCAGAGTCATTACCCTCCAGCGGCTCAGGCCCCCGGCGTGACGGATGGTGACGGTTGTGACGGTTATTTGACCGTACCCAGGGAACCGTCACAACCGTCGCGAAGTGTCACGGGGAGCCAGTTTCGGGGTGTTTTCCACCCCGAAACTCGGGAAAATGGGAGGTAGGGGTGGAAAACACCCCTACCTCCAAACGGTAGTATTATAACATCAATATGATATCACCGCAAAAGTCGACAGAAACGGATTGTATGAAAAACGAAACGATTTGGCAGAAGATGAAACGATTTTGCCCCTGAAATGTTCCGTGCCTATGGCTCGGAACTGTTCTTCTAAAACGGTGCCGTGACGGTTCCTAAGTAGTGCAAGCATAGCATTTTGATGTCAAAACGCGCTTGCAGGGGAACGCCCCTGACCCCAATGCCGCCTACGGGCGGGACTTGATCGATAGGAGGATAGATAAAATCAAAAAGATTTACAGAACTTGTATTCGCATGAGTCAGAAAGAATATGCCATGCTCCGGAAAAATAGTAAGGCTGCCGGGATAACTATGAATAAATACCTCATGCGGGAGTTAGAGGAAAAGCGTCCCTGGATCAACCGGGCGCCGGAGAGTATGGAGTTAGCCGAGCATATGAACTGGGCCGGGAAAGAGATCAATGTCATCGCCAGGGATTTCAACAGCGGTTTCGGCACCGAGGAACAGTTGAATCAGGCGGTATCTCTTTTGAAGGAGGTGTATGTCCATGCCTGCGAAGTCCGGGAAAAAGGCTACCTTCAGGCCTCGTAAAAAACGCGGCCCCATGCGAGACAACAGCCGCAATCTGGCGGTGCGAATGACAGAGGAGCAGTACCAGCAGCTACAACGCTATATGGCTCTCACTCATTTGCCGATTACCACCTACTTCCGGCATCTGATCACCGGGTTCCGCATTACCGCAAACTCCATCCCCTTGGAGCGGAAACTCTATGCGGAGAGCAACAAGATTTATTCCAATGTACGTCAGATTGTCCGGAATCCGAAAGCCAGGGCGTTGGGAGATACGCAGGTGAAACAGATGCTTTCTCTGGAGGAAAAGCTCAGTGAGCAGCTGCACCTGATCATGAGCAAGCAGGACGCCTTGTGAGGGCCACGTTGGGCCCGTGTGGGATTTGATTTCTTACACCGAGCACTGAACAAGCTGCCACGTTTACGCAACGTGGCAGCTTATCGTACTTATTCCATAGGTAGTCATTTTATCTCTAGCCGGAAAATATGAGATCAAGAAACAGCATCTACGCAATGATCACGAAGATTCTTTCCCATAAGAACAGCAGCACCGGCTGTCAGCGCCTCCGCAAGAGAGTGGCAAACCCAAATGGTTTCACCGTCAAGCAGCAGCGGGAACAGCGTAATCAAAAGAGGCGGAAAAATGATACTTCTCAGCAGAGAAGTTGCCAGAGCTTGTTTTGTCTGTTGTGTCGCCTGCCAATAAGAGATCATCAAAATATTGAATCCGGCCAAGAAAAAGCCCCAGAAATAGACCCGGCTCTTTTCCGCAGCAAAGGTGATCAATTCAAAATCATTCTTGGTAAAAATAGCGTAGAACGATTTAGAAAACAGGAGGACATACCCATAGCACAACACGCCCAAAAGCAGGAAAACCTGTCCCGCAAAACGCCGCATCGCCTGACTTCGTTCCCATTGACCGGCGCCGAGGAAATAGCTAAATATCGGCTGCAGTCCCTCGGCCAGGCCCAAAAACAACGTCAGGATAATCAGCATCAGATAGCCGATCAGCAGATAGGCTGCAAGCCCCAACTCCCCGCCGCCATACTTGACGATTGCGGAATTATAGACAAAGGTCACAATGCCAATGGAGAATTCCATAATGAAGGACGGGATACCCAGATACAGAATTTTTCGAGCCATTTGAAACTCCATGGGGCCGCAGGCAAAACAAAGATTTCCCCGTGCGAAAAGAAAGTGTGGCAACAAAATCAGAACACTGAAAATCGGCCCCAGCGCAGTTGCCAGCGCCGCACCGCCAATGCCCATATTCAGCGGGTACATAAAGACATAATCCAGCACCATATTGGAAACAGAACCAAAAGTCAATGCAAACATCGCAAGCTTTGGTCGCCCATCATTTCTGACAAGGCCGCCCAGAAGAAAACTAAACAGCAAAAAGGGCGAACAGGTTATGATGTACCGCAAATAACGGACGGCATCCTCATAAATGTCCGGCGTTGCGCCGAGGAGCTCCGCAATGGGGCTGATAAACAGGTTTCCCAAGGCCATGATCAGCAGGCCAATGACCGCCAACACACGAACTGCGGTATTGCAGACTTTCACCGCCCGCTCCCGGTCTCCGGCGCCCAAGCAGCCGGAGAGGATGGCTCCCGCTCCCGCAGAAACCGCAAGGGATATGGCAATTATAACCTCGATCAGCGGCACGGCCACAGCCGCCGCAGCCATAGCATCCCGTCCAAGCCGGTTGCCGATAAAAATGCCGTCCACAATCAAATAAACTGAATTGAACAATAACCCCAGCATCTGCGGAACGGCATGGCGCAGAAACAGAGTATGTGTCTTTCCTTCATACATAAAAATCCCTCCAAAATAAAAACAGTAGGCCAGCGCTGCGCAACGCTGGCCTACTGCACATCTTGGGACCCCGGCGGGTCTTCCTTATAAACTTGAATGGTTACGGCGTTTTCTGCTGTTTCTCCCGCACAAGCTCAATGGCCTCCTTGCCGCTGAGATGGTCAATGGAAAGCTCCAACAGGCAGAGCTGGTTCCACTCCCGCGCAATGGCCGTATCCCGCTGTCCGGCGCTGTCCTCCGGCGCGTACCGGATGGCCAAAGCCTCGATGGCGCTCCGCTTTTCCGCCTCATCCTCCAGAATCCGAACCCTGCCAAACACAATGACGCTGCGGAAATATGTGGTGTATTCCTCCGGCACAATGTGATCCTTTTCGATTACACAAAAGGACGCTTTCGGATTTGTGCGGATCGCATCCAGCTTATGGCCGTTTTTGGCACTGTGAAAATACAACTTTCCATTGTGATACACATAGCTCAGCGGCACGGCATAGGGATAGCCCCCGTCGCCAAGAAGCGCCAAAACGCCGGAGGTTCCCGCTTTTAATATTGCGGCGCATTCTTCTGCAGACAGCGCCTGCTTTTTTCTTCGCATTTCTCGAAACATATCCTACACTCCTGTTTGTTGTTCATATTGGTCCTGCTTTTGCTGCAATGCACACAAGACCGTATGCAAAGCCGGTATGATTCCCGCCAAAAACAAAAGCATCAAAACCTATGCCCCCCGCAAACGCGACCCTACAGGCATAGATTCCAATGCTTTTTCCGCCTGCTCCCGGGGAAACAGACAACCATCAAAATTAAGTTTTTCGCATTATAGCACAGTCCCATGAATTTTGCAACAGAAATTGAATCCCCCGTATCCCAAAATAAACCTGCGGCATGGCTCTCCCATCCCGCAGGCTTGCTTTTATGATTTTCCCGTGAGAATCCGTCGCAGCCCCTCCGCCAGCGCGTCGATCTCTCCAAAGGTGTTGTAAAATGCCGGAGAGACCCGCAGGGTATTGGGCACACCCAGCGCCCCATGGAGTGGCTGGGCACAGTGGTTCCCGGACCGCAGGGCAATCCCCAGCTGATCCAGCAGCGCCGCCGCGTCAAAGGGTTCTACCCCATCCACAGTGAACGCCAGACAGCCCTCCCGCGGCCCCGTCCCCAAAATGCGGACACCCGGAATTTCCGTCAGCAGCGTCTGTGTCCGTTTCAGCAGCGCCGCCTCATGGGCCTGCCAGCCCCCAGGAAGGCTTTGCCGGTACTCTATTGCTGTCGCCAGCCCCACCGCACCGGAGATATTGGGCGTTCCGGCCTCCAGTGTGGGCAGAAACGTGGTTTCCTTCTCCGTCACAACCTCCACCATGCCGCCGCCGAACACTGTGGGCGGCAGCGGCTCCTTACAGTACAGCAGCCCCACCCCAAAGGGGCCTCCCAGCTTGTGGCCGGAACAGGCAAAGAAGTCGCAGTCCAGCACTTTCACATCGATTTTCCGATGGCAGACCGACTGTGCCCCATCCACCAGAACCCGGATGCCCCGACTGTGGGCCGTTTCTGCCCACACTGGAGGCCGGAACGCCCAATATCTCCGGTGCGGGGGCCAGGGCCGCGATCTGTTCCACAGGCGTTACGGTCCCCAGTACATTCGAGCAGTGGGTCACCGCCAGCAATCCGATGTCCTCCGTCAGCAGCCGATCCAGCGTTTCCATATCCAGAGACCCATCCGGCAGCACCGGGCAGACCCGGAAGGGCCTTCCCTGCCGCAGGCACAACTGCTGCCAAGGCACAAAGTTGGAGTGGTGCTCCAGCGCCGTAGTCACGACGCCGCCCTTGCTCCCGGAGAATGCCGCCGCCACCCGGTTGATGCCATCGGTGGTGCCGGCGGTAAAGGTGATCTGCCCCGGCTGTGCCCCCAGGAACCCGGCGCAGACCGCCCGGGCCTGTTCATAGGCATCAGTACACCGTCCCGCCAGGCTGTGGACTCCCCGGTGGACGTTGCTCCGGCAGCTCTCGATCTTCCGCACCGCATCCAGAACAGTCCCCGGCATCTGCGCTGTGGCGGCATTGTCCAGGTAGATCAGCCTGTGGCCGTGAACGGTTTGAGACAGCGCAGGAAAATCCGCCCGGATCATCTCCACGTCAAAGCCTGTGCGTTCATCGGCATTTGATACGGTGGGCACCGCGCGGGATACCTCTCGGTTTTGCTCGCAGATAAAGCGTGTCAATTCCGTCACCGTGGTGATATTTGCAAATTCCTCCGGCGTCATGTCCACGTCAAAAATCTCCTGGACTGCTTTCATTAGCAGCACCTTTTTGGTGATGACAGACGACGCCCCGGAGCAGGACCGGGAAATCTCCCCCGGGTCGATGCCCATGCGTTTCAGCGCCAGCATATACCGAAGACTGACATCCGCCAGGTCCAGCAGCTTGTCGCTGCCGCACATCTCCCGGGTCAGCCCAAAGCGATCCCGGATATACCCCATAACCAGGGGATAAACCGCGTCAAAATCCCGATGCTCCAAAGCCCGGTACGCATCCGCGTACCGGGTGAGATTTTGCGCGGCGGTTTTCAGCCGGACCAGAAGCTCTTCCTTGGATTCCATTACGCCGTGATGACCTCCAGCCCCAGGTGGCGGCCCAGAGCGCAGACCTGGTCAAAGCAGTCCCCATACACCAGCGGCACATGGTTGCCGGCCTCCAGCTGCTTCTGGAAGAAGTCATTGCCGTCCTTCACCCGGAAGAACACGCCCTCGGAGCAGGAGTAATCGCCAAAGCCCACACCGCCGACGATCTCGCCCTTGGAGACAAACAGCTTGGAGCAGTCCGGGGAGATGCGGCACATGGTGATGGTCTGGCCCACGTCCCGGTTGAAGTCATAGCGGAGGGTGACGCCAAAGCCGCTGGCCGCAAAGGGCCGGATGGCATAGGGAGCCTTGGGGGCATCCCAGCCCTGCATATTCCGGCGGGGCACCGCATGCCAGGTGAGGATCACATTGTCCGGATCCGCCTTCACCACGTCCAGGCACTTGTCGTTGATATCCGTATGGAAGAACGGCGAAAGGCCGTAGCGTCCCGTGGCAATGGCCTTGGCATCGTGAGTGGTGTTGCCCATGTAGGCGGGCTTGTCCGCCAGGGTAGAGAGGATGGCAATGGACAGGCACGCGGGAATGTCATACTCGCAGGCGGAGGGAACGCCCATTTCGCCCAGCAGAGAGTGGGTCAGGCAGAAGGTCATATGCTCCTCGTTGAGCCGGCGGGTGGCGCAGGCGTCGGGGCAGGGCGCCGCAAAGGCGTTGCAGCCGTAGTAGTCCAGCATCTTTTTTACAGTGATGTAGAACCGCTCGGAGTTCAGAACCTCCTCCCTCGTCATGTCGCACTCCACCGCATTTCCCATCAGGTCATCCGCAAGGACCTCCATCTCTCGCACATCCTCATCGGTGGGGTTCAGAGCCGCCCGGCCCGGGAGCGTGTAGTTCTCTCCGGACTTGCCGACGTGGGTCTGATCCAGCAGCTCGTGGAGATTCACAAAGGTAAACTGAGTCCCCAGCTTGTCGGTGACATGCTCCAGGCTCACAAAGTTGCCCATGTCGCTGATCGAACGGGCTGTTCCGAACCGGGCCGCGCAGAGCACCCGGGTCTCCCGGATTCC
>CABSAB010000033.1 GCA_902475515.1 uncultured Eubacteriales bacterium
GTGCCGACGATAGTATGCGGGTGACTGCATGTGAAAATAGGTAATGCCAACACTTTGATTCCGTCCTCCAATCGGAGGGCGGTTTCGCTTTATCAAGAGAGATCCCCCACCTCCGCATTATTGTGCGGAGACGGGGGTTGCAGACAAGCTGATCGGAGAAATTTCGGACAGAAAATCGTGCTTGTGCGAATTCTAAGAAATCATGCGGGTCGTTTATAACACGCATTCCAGCTGACAGTCAAAGGGCTCCGCGTCAGCATGGGCGGGGTTGTATTCCTGCGCCTCCACACAGCCCATGGCTTGATAAAAGGCCTGGCTTTCCACGGCGGAATGGGCGGAGATATACAGTCTTTCCGCACCCTGTGCTTTGGCCCAGGTTTTTGCCGCGGTAAACAGGCTGTGGCCGATTCCCTGGCCCCGCACATCCTCGGAAACATGAATGCTGGATAGGTCCAGATAGTTTTTTGCTGTGCCGATCGGCTCCGATTCCACGGAGACAAAGCCCTTGAGCCAGCCGTCCACAAAGGCGCCGTAGACAAAGCCACCGGTGGAGATCGTGCGCTTGAGGCAGAAGATCAGTGTCTGGTAGTCTGCCTCGGACCAGTCGTCGATGAAGGGATCGCGCTTTATGACCCATGCACCGTTTTCTTTGCGCCAGCAGTCAGTAACACGCTGATGGCGGATGAAGCGGCGGAATAATTCCCGGTCAAGCTCCCCGGCGTTGATGGTTCGGTATTGCGGCATATGGAATGCACCTCCAAGGTCATTCGGTATCGGAAAATGCTTATAAATGAATCGAGTTTTGAATGACAAAATTGTATCATGATTAGGCTTTTTTTGCAATTGCAGGCAGGGGTCGTCCGGTCCAGAAAAAATCTTGATGCTTTAAAGTATTTACGAATCCTCAAAAACGTGCTAGAATAGACATACTACCTGCTTGGGGAGGAGACAGCATGATTAAAAAGCCGTCAAAAGAGGCCAGTATGGCGCTCTATCAGGAAATTGTGGCGCTCCAGGATGTGGATGCCTGCTATCGGTTTTTCCAGGACCTTTGTTCCATCACGGAGCTGCGGGCCATGGAACAGCGGTTCGATGTGGCAAAGCTCCTGTATGAGGGCAAGGTTTATACAGAGATCGTGGAAGGCACCGGCGCCAGCAGCGCCACGATCAGCCGGGTCAACCGGGCACTGAAGTATGGGGAAAATGGCCTCATGGATGCCTTTGAACAGACAGAAGGAGAGTAACAGAAGGCCGGGCAGCGAATGCCCGGCCTTTTTTCGGAATAACGCTCTTTTGGAGCTTTGTTCGTATTCGCCGGAGTGTTCTGATGGCAGCCAGGAAAGTCTTGCCGCTATGGGTGCGGTGGGCCGGACGGAATGCGCATTTGAATACAGTGGATCAGATCTTCCCCCTTGCGGGGGAAGTTTTTTATTCCATATCACAAAGACAAACGCCCGAACGTGTTATAGGTGAAAGGAGGCGGTGAGGACTATGGTCAAATCGTCAGAGCGCGCGGCTGACGAACGAATCGAAGATGCTGTAAAGACTTACAGCACGCCCTTATATCGCCTGTGCCTGATGATGCTGGGCCGGGCCATGGACGCGGAGGATGCCGTCTCGGAAACATTCCTGCGCTACCTCTGCAAGGCACCGGAATTCCGCAGCGAAGCCCATGAAAAAGCGTGGCTCTATAAGGTGGCGGCCAACATCTGCCGGGACATGCTGCGCAGACGCCGCAGTATGGTGCCCCTGGAGGAGATGGAGCTTGCCGGGTACGCCCAGGAGCCGGAGGATCACGCCGTTCTGGACGCCCTTTCCAGGCTGCCGGAAACATACCGGACGGTCCTGTATCTGAGCTATGTGGAAGGCTACCGGTCCCACGAGATCGGAGCCATGCTGGGCGTACACGCGGGCACGGTGCGCAAACGGTTACAATACGGCAGACAACTTTTGAAACTCGAATATGAACAGGAGTGAGGCAAATGACCCCCAAAGCGCTGAAACATGCAATAGAGCAAATTGAGATGGACGAGGCCATGCAGGCGCGGGTCCTGGGCCGCAGTCTTGATGCTATGGAGGAGCATGATACCATGAAACAGAAAAAGAACTACAAGCGCATTGCCATTGTGGCGGTGGCGGCAGTGATGGCGCTGAGCGTGACGGCATTCGCGGCGGTGCGGAACCAGGTCAAGGTGATCTGGACGGATGAAAGCGACGTCATCACCTCCCTTTCCGAGGCCCAGGAAGCATTGGCCGGCACCGGCAGCAAGCTGACCCTGCCGGAGCAGCTTCCCGGTGGCTACACCTTTGAAAGTGCGGATATCTCCCATCAAATGATGGCGGAGGAACAGGAGCTTCCGGAGAATAAGCAGCTCATCCAGCGCACAGACAGCGAAGACGGCATTGTGTATTCCTTTGCGGGCGAGACGGCGGAAGACGGTGTTGCCTGCACCTATAAAAAGAACGGAGATGCGGTTCGCCTTGACGCTTCAAAGTCCCCGGACAGCATTGACAGCGAGGGCTGCAATGTGGTAGAGAAGAACGGAATTACGTTCTTCTGCTCTTCCGGCGAGACCGTAGCCGTTTCCTCGGTAGCAGTGGAGGATGGCGATCTGCCGGAGGATTTTGATCCGGCGGACTTTGACCCCGAGGCTCTGGATGGCTCCGCCATGGATGTGGACACGCAGGATGGCACCTACAACAGCATCTGCTGGGCCATGGATGGCATCACCTACTCCCTCTCCCAGCTAAACGGCGACCTTTCCCATGACCAGCTCATTGACATGGCACTGGTCCTGTGCGGGAAATAAGTTCAATGGCATGACCCCTTTGGGCGGACCGGCGTTTTGGACGCCGGTCCGCTTTTTGTGTGGGGCGGGAGTTGGAAAAATCAACAAAAAATTCACGGCAATTTTGATAAATTCTAATTTTTTCACAGGATAAGCCGGGAAACCTCTTGAACTTCCTGAGGCGGTGTGCTAAACTAATATGCGTACGAAGCTTGCTTCGCAACATGGTAAATTACTTTTTTTGAAAGGAAGTTGTTTCTATGGCTAACTACAGAATCCAGCGGAAGGAAGGCACCGAGGGCAGCACCATTTATGAGTACACCGCTCCCGGCCACAACATCTGCACCCCCACCCGCCTGTTCGATCCCGACGGCGGCCAGAACGGCGTGGACGGCACCAAAATGATTATGGGTATCACCCATTTCCAGCCCGGCGGCGGATGCGACTACGGTGCCAACCCCCTGGAGTCCATCTACTACATCCTCTCCGGCGAGATGACCCTGAAGACTGAGACTGAGGAGACCGTTCTCCACGCGGGCGACTGCTTCAAGTGCGCCGGCGGCTGCCCCAAGAGCGTCACCAACACCGGCAAGACCGTCACCGACATGCTGGTCTGCCTGCTTCCTCCCCAGGGCTAATTCCCCGAGGAACCCTTTCATTTGATTCATCTGCCGCTTTTGCGGCTCTGAATACACTATACTAATACAAGGAGTTGTTTTACAATGCCCAAGGTTTATACTGGCGATCTGACCAAGATGTTTGACATCAAGGGCAAGAAAGCTGTCATCTTCGGCGGCGCCGGCGGATTCGGCAAGGCCATTGCGGAAGGCTACGCTGCCAACGGCTGCGACGTCTGCATTTCCTCCCGCCGCGAGAGCGCGCTGGTCGAGGCTTGCGAGGACATCAAGAAGGTTGCCGCTCCCGGTGTGAAGGTCACCTACATTGCCGGCGATGCCGGTGATGAGGAGTTCGTGAAGAAGGCTGTTGACGAGGTCACCGGCAAGCTGCTCGGCGGCTGCGACATCCTCGTGAACGCACAGGGCATCAACAGAAAGATGTGGTCCTGGGAGATCGACACCGACTTCTTCGAGAAGATGCTGCACACCAACATCACTTCCCTGATGTTCACCTGCAAGTACTTCGGCAACTGGATGAAGTCCAACAACATCGAGGGCGCCGAGCAGGTTCCCGCTGACAAGTTCGAGGCTGGTAAGTGTAACCCCAACCAGGGCTACGGCAAGATCATCAACTTCGGCTCCGTCCGCGGCATCCGTGCTGTGGCCAACGGCGGTAACGGCAACGTTCCCTACAACACCACCAAGGGTGCTGTGGAGATGCTGACCAAGGCTTTCGCGGCTGACCTGCGTCCCAACATCCAGGTCAACCTGATCGGACCCACCATCACCTATACTCCCATGATGGTCGGCCTGCTGCCCCCCGACGAGGCTACCCGTAACGGCATCGCTGGCAGCCTGCCCGCTCAGCGTATCGGCTATGAGATCGACGTGGTCGGCCCCGCGATCTTCCTGGCTTCTGCCGCTTCTGACATGGTTACCGCTGCCTCCATCTATCCCGATGGCGGCCTGGTGGCTACCTCCTAATTGCAGGCGGCAAATTAAAATCAGAACGGTGCGCCGCATACTGCGGCGCACCGTTTTTTTGTCTGGAGGCCCGTATGAAAAAATACATTGCCCTGCTGCTGACCCTCTCCCTGCTGACGGGCTGCTATGGCCCCGCGGCCTCCGCACCCCAAAAGACGGAAAAAACCGTCTATGCCATGGACACCGTCATGACCCTGACGGCCTACGGGGAAAACGGTGCCGCCGGCCTGGACCGGGCCGAGGCGGAGATTTTGCGGCTGGACGACCTGCTGTCCATTTCAAAAGAAACCAGTGATGTTTACAAGCTCAACCGGGACAAGACCGGTGATGTGTCACCGGAGACGGGGCAACTGCTGGAACGGGCCCTGGATATCGCAGAGCTGACCGAAGGGGATTTTGATCCCACCATATATGCAGCCATGCGGGACTGGGGATTTTACTCCAACTCCGGCCATGGATACCGGGTGCCGCCCCTGGCACAGGCAGCGAGGCAGATCGACTACCGGAACATCCATGCGGGTGAGATTACGGCGGGGGAAAATACTGGCCGATACTGGGTCACGGTCAACTATCCTTCCGTGGGGCTGGATCTGGGCGGTATTGCCAAGGGCTATACCTCGGAGCGGGCCCTGGAAGTGATGGAAGATTCCGGTGTCACCTCCGCCATTGTCTCCCTGGGAGGCAATGTGGGCACCCTGGGGCGGAAGCCGGACGGAAGCGCCTGGAATGTGGCCATTCAGGACCCGAAGCAGGAGAGCGGATATATTGCCACCCTGTCTTTGGGCGAGGCGGAGGGCTGCGTTTATGCCATCACCTCCGGAGGCTATCAGCGGTATTTTGAGGAGGACGGGAAGCGGTATCACCACATTCTGGACCCCAAGACCGGTGCCCCGGCGGAGACGGACCTTTTGAGCGTGACCATCGTCTCAGAAGATGGGACCTTGGCCGACGGACTGAGCACGGCGCTGTTTGTCAAAGGCTTTGAAGAAGCGGTGGAATTCTGGCGGGACAATGCCGGGGAATTCGAGATGGTGCTGGTGACGGAGAAGGGACTGTTTGCCACAGAGGGGCTGGACATCTCCTCGGAGCGGCCGATCAATATTCTGGAGGTGGCGCCGTGAAACCGAAAAGGTGGGAGCTTTTGCTGGTTTTGGTCCTGGTGCTGTGCCTGGGCCTGTGGGCCTTTTGGCCCCGGAAGGCCGGGCGGTCCGTGACTGTGACGGTGGATGGTTCGGCGGTGGGGAGCTATGCCCTGGAGCAGGACCTGCGGCTGACGGTTGACGGATATGACGGCTTTACGCTGACGCTGGTTCTGGCGGACGGAGCGGCCCATGTGGAGGGCTCCACCTGTCCGGACTTGATCTGCCAGCACCACGCACCCATTTCGAAGGCCGGAGAGCAGATCGTGTGCCTGCCGGGGCGGGTGGTGATCGCCATTACCGGAGAGGAGGCGGGCGTGGATGCCGTCATTGGATAGGACAAAACGCATGACCACCCTGGCCCTGCTCGCTGCCGTGTCCCTGGTGCTTTCCTGGCTGGACAGTCTGATCCCCGTATCAGGGATGCTCCCCGGAGCCAAGCTGGGGCTGGCGAATCTGGCGGTGCTGGCAGGGCTATACCTACTGGGGCCGGGGCCGGGCGCGGCCTTGGCGCTGCTGAAGATCCTGCTGGCTACGGCGCTGTTTGGGAACGCCTTTTCGTTTTTCTACGCGCTTTCCGGCGGCGTGCTGAGCTTTTTGGTCATGGTACTGTTAAAAAAGCGCTGCTCCGTGGTATTTGTATCCCTCATGGGAGGGATGTTCCACAACCTGGGACAGGTGGCCGTGGCGGCGGCGGTGCTGGAGACATTGGGATTGATGGGATACCTGCCGGTGCTGCTGCTGTGCGGCATGGGTGCGGGGATCGCCATTGGAACATTGGGCGGCATTTTGATCCGGCGGGTCCGGGACGTGCTGGCCCGGGAATAAAAATGTAATGTAAAAAGGAGAGTTTATTATGAAAAAATATATTTCTACTCTGCTGAGTTTGACACTGGTACTGTCTTTGCTGCTGAGCCTGGCGGGCTGCGGCAACGGAGATCAGAAGAAGCTGGAGGGCACCTGGAAGACGGAGCTGGATATGACCGACGCCCTCAACGAGAGCATCGCCGGGGAGGACCCGGAGCTCGGGGAATATGTACAGGTTTCGTCCTCCAAGCTCAGCGCGATGTTCACCTTCAACGACGACGGGAGCTATTCGGTGACCATCGACGGCGAAAGCATGGACGCGTGGTTTGATTCGCTGATGAAGGACCTCACCGGGTGCTTCAACGATTATATCGAGGCCCTGGCCCAGGAGGAAGGCCTGGACATGAGTGCAGACGAAATGCTTTCGCTGATGGGCATGTCTCTGGAGGAGCTGATTTCTCAGGCGCTGGATAAGGATTCCCTGCTGGAGGATATGGATGCGGAGGAAAACGGTACCTATGAGATCGCCGACGGCAAGCTCACCTGTACCGACGAGGACGAGGGGACAATAACCTATACCTATGAGTTTAAGAGCGACACGGAGCTGGTCTTTACGGACATTGACAGCGAGGACGAGGACATGAAAGCCCTGCTGCCGATGACGCTGACCAAACAGTGATAATTTCATAAAACGCCCCCGCAGACATTTTCGTCTGCGGGGGCGTTTTGATAGGCCTTAGTGCTCGGGAGGAGGTCCCGGCGGGGGGCCTTCCATTTTCTCCGCGCCAAACTGCCAGTCATACCAGCGCTTGACCAGGAGGAAGGGATAGCGGGTGCCCACGAACAGGAACAGCTCGGCCTTTTCCTCCAGGGAAAGGCTGCCGGTATACGCCAGCTCCAGTTCCTTGGCGGTGAGCGAAAGCAGCGGCTCTACCGTGGGCCAGAACTCGGCGATGTCCTTATAATCCGGGCTTCCGGCGAACATATAGTCGTAGAAGCCGGAAAGCACATGCTTCGGGATCACGTCCGTCAGCAGCGGGATGAGCAGGGCGCCCTTCTCCGATTCGGAAAGGTTCCCCAGGAAATACTGCTCCAGAGCCGGGAAGACCTTGCGCTGCAGGGCCTGGACGCTGGGCTCCATGAAGGCGTTGTAATCCTTGGGCATGCCCTGATCCCAGAACCAGCGGGAGAAATTCCCCAGCATCATATGGGGGAACATGGTCAGGATGCCCTGGCAGTATTCGTGCTGCTCCTGGGGCGTTTTACAGGTCGCCCCGGTGACACAGCCACGGACTGCCTCGCCGGACATGAGGATATGGCCCCACATGTCCTGTGCCAGGTAATCTCTTACACTTTTCATAGTCTTCTCCTACAAAATATTAGTAGCTCCAAGTGGTCTCCAGAGACTTGAAGGGCTCGGGGAGCTTGGGGGTCTCTGTGGGAATCCGGGTGGGCTTGTAATCGGTATAGCGGCCGGGCTCATCCTTTTCCACGCTGACGCCGCCGCCCATGGCGGGGGACTTTCCGCGCTTGCCGTCGGGATCGTCCGGGTCGAACTCCTCCTCCGGCGGGGGACCCATGGGCTTTTTCGGTTCGGTCCAGGAGTCGGGATCGCCGGTGGACATATCCATGCAGATCAGCAGCCGAAGGAACCGCCACTCACCGTTTTCATAGACGAAGTCGCCGCCGTACTTCTCCCACATCCAGGCCACATCCGCAGTGCCTTTGACGTAGTCGTGCCGCAGAGCGAAGCCGGGGGTGTACCATAAGCCCTTGGCGCTCATGCCGTCCTCAGAAATCTCAATGACCGGAGAAGCCAGCACATGTACAGGCATCTCCGCCAGGGCGCGCCCGTCCAGATCCTTAATGTCGGCCTCCATCTCGGGATGGGCCTTGATGATTTTTTTCTTGAGCCACTCGGCGTCGGTGTATTTGTTGTCGCCGGCGTACATGGGCATGAGTTTCTTTTTCAGGCCCTGCCAGCGTCCGAAGTTCTGGCTCCAGATGACCTCGCCTTCCCGTTCCCAGGACCAGCAGTTTTCCAGTTCTTCACGGTTCATATCCGCGGCGTGGTAATAGCTGTGCAGTGCCATCAGGTTTTCGATTGCGCCAACCGCTTCAATCTTATGGGCTCTCAATTCCAGTTCTGTCATGTCTTACTCTCCCTCCTTCATAAACGGCTCGGGGCCATAGCTGATCTCCGGGGTCCATGTTTCGTAGGGAACCGGCCAATGGGGATATTGGGCCCAGCCGTACTTGGCGGTGTAAAAATTCGGGATGCGCAGGACGCCCCGCTCGGGCTTTCTTTCGACCATGGGCGGCATATACCGCTCGGCGTACTTCGTGCCGGCCTCAAAGCTGAAGTCCGTGCCCACGAAGAAGTGCCAGATCTTCCACTCGCCATCCTCCTTGATGAAGTCGATGGCATAGCGCTCGTACATCCACTCGCCCTTGAGGGGAGCGTCGGCGGGGGCATCGGGGCCGCCGCGGCCGGTGCCGTAGCCGGGGGTATACCACATGGCCTGGGCAGTCTGGCCGTCGCCGGCGATCTCCACCAGGGGGGTGGTCAGGGTGTGCATAAAGGCCTCGCCGGGCTTGCAGACCTTGCCGATGTGGGGCTTCACATAGAAGCTCCAAACCACGTCCCGGCCGATTTGGAAGCCGCCCATATTGCCCCAGCTGACATTGGGGGCGTTGTGGGCCCAAAGGGTCTCCATCTCGATATCATGGCGGGAAGCGGCATGGTAAAATGCGTGTCGTGCCATGACGTTCTTGATCTGGATCATATCATAGGCCCGCTGGATCTTCTCCTCGGGCGTGAATTCTCTGATATTTTTCGGCATAGTTCCGCACCTCCTTAATAGCTGAATGTGTTGGCAAAGGTGTCATAGGGCTCGGGAAGTTCCGGCGCCACCAGGGAGACGAAGTTTTCGTCATAGCTGTGGTAGAATTCCGTCTTCTCGGTGGGCTCGGGAATGGCCACGCCCTCATGGGCGTACATCTTATCCCGGCCCCAGTTGCCGCCCAGGGGGCACTCGATGTCGGTGAACATGATCATGTGCCAGATCTTCCACACGCCGTCTTCCTTAATAAAGTCCACGGCACAGCGGCCAAAGTTCCACGCGGCCTTGGGGCCCTTGGAATAGACCTCGGTGGTGGAACCGTAGACGTACCACATGCCTTTGGCGGTCTTGCCGTCGAAGGCCACCTCAATGAGGTTCACCGACATCGAGTGCCCCCTGGGCGGCAACTGGGGCCGGGATAAGATGT
>CABSAB010000034.1 GCA_902475515.1 uncultured Eubacteriales bacterium
ATTGAGCCCTACCGCGCCGCCGTGATGGTCACGGAAAAGGGCGTGGACGCCGCCAATTCCGTGAAGGCCGCCATCCAGGGCGGCACGGTCACCGAGACCGGCATGGACGGCGTGGTCATCAACTCCACCTCCGACGATTTCTCCGCGGTGGTCAGCGTCGGCGGCAAGTACAGCATCAAAAATTCCGTGCTGAACTTTGATACCAAGTCCGACGGCAAGCATGTGTGCGATTTCTCCGGCTACGGCTCCGTCATGGCCGGCTTCAAGGGTGCACAGCTCACCGTGGAAAAGACGCAGATCAATTCCGTGGGCGTGGCCAAGCCCGCCGTATTCTGCGACGACCGTTCCGAGTGCCTGTTTAAAGACTGCAACGTCACCGTCCGCGGCGGCACCCTGTACGACGGTTATGTAAACTCCGCCAACCAGAAGACCATGGTGGCTCCCCCCTGGGTGCTGGGCATCACCGGCAACGCCCGGGGCGTGAATCTGGAGGGCGACCGGGGCACTGCCTACATCGTGGACACCTGCTTCAAGGCCAACCAGTGGGGCGTTCTGTCCACGGATGCAGGCCAGAATATGCACCTGTACGTGGCGGATTCCGACATGATCCTCCTGGGTGAGAACCTCTCCGCTGACGATGCCAAGGATCCCTATTCCACCAAGTACGGCTCCGGCTACGGCTCCTACATCATCGGCAACGCCTATGAGGAGTTCTCCGGTGTGGACATCAAGGTCGGCACCCACGGCGCGGTGCTGCGCGGCGGCACGGGTATCTACAAGTCCTCCAAGGGCACCATCAAGTTCGTCTCCCCCATCACCGGCGAGACGGTTTATGAGGCACCCGGCAAGGGCCGCATCACCCGCATCGACTGCGAGTTCGGCGTTATGGCCCACGGCGACGGCAAGATCGTCTACACCGAGGGTACCGAGGTCAACGCGAACAACGCCGTGTTCCTGCTGAAGGCTGGCGGCGTGACCTGCGAGGTCTCCGACGGTGCGAAGCTCACCACCGGTAACGGTGTGATCCTCCAGATGATGGACGACGACGACAACCTGGTTGGCGCGGCTATGACCGACGCCGGCCCCATGTTCAATACCGAGTTCAACGAGGTGGCTGGCTGGCCCTCTGAGAATGGTCAGATCACCTCCAAGATGCCCGCTCCCAGCTTTGATCCCATGGCTGGCGGACCGGGTGGTCCCGGAGGCCCCGGTGGTCCTGGCGGTCCTGGTGGTCCCGGAGGCGAGGGTCCCGGGGGACCGGGTGGCCCTGGTGGTCCCGGCGGCCCTGGCGGCATGATGGCCCCTGCCAAGCCCGACACCTTCCTGAACGCCACGGATGTGGTCCTGAACGGCGACATCTACAACGGCACCGGCTATTACGGCCAGAAGCCCAAGCCCCTGTTCGTGACATTGGGCAAGGGCGCGACCCTGAACGGCGCGGTATCTGCCACCGAGACCCGTCACATCGACGAGAACGGCAAGCAGAACACCCACTTCACCATCAAGGAGTTCTACTATCTGGCCCATGTGGAGAACCGGAACTTCTTCAACGGCGACAACACCGTGGAGGTGGAGCTCAAGGACGGCGCGGTTTGGAACGTCACCGCCCCCGGCATCATCAACAAGCTGACGGTCGGCGAGGGCTGCACATTCAACGGCACTGTGACCGAGAATGCTGACGGCACCTTGACGGTTTCCCCCAAGTAAGCTATAATCAGGGCTGTCCCGATTGGGATGGCCCTGATTTTTTATGGAATTTCCCGGAGCAGGGGCCTGAATCGCAAGGACTTGCCGCTCCGCCTCCAACACCGAATTTTTTGCAAGCACGGAAAGGTTTTTTATGGACATTCAGTTTATACCCGCAAACGAGCAAGATCTCCCCGCCCTCTTAAGCCTGGCTCGGGCAGCATCTCAAACCCCGGGCAGCCATTGGGACGAGGAGTATCCCACAGAGGATGACCTGCGGGCAGATATTCAGCAGGGTGCGCTGTACCGCATCGAAGTGGACCGGGCGCAGGTGGGGATGATCGCCATGGGCCGGGACGAGGACGAGGCTACGTTCGGCTGGCCCACGCAGGACGAAAACGCCTGTATGCTCTCCCGGCTGGCCATTCATCCGGCGCATCAGGGGAAAGGGCTGCTGGAGCCGGTATTTGCCGCTGCGGTGGCCCATTGCAAAACACTGGGCTATCGGACCCTGCGGCTGCTGGTGGTCACAGATCTGCCAAGGCTCTTTCGGGTATACGAACGCTGCGGGTTTGTCCGCTGTGGGAGCGCCTCCATGTGGGGGCAGGATTTTTATCAATATGAACAAGTCCTATAGCGCAGCTTCACATTTTCTACAAAATTTTTCGATCGGCCCTCTGAGGTATTGACAATGGGCTACATTGGAATATAATATGCTTATCCGTGTCATTTGGCGGGTTCACCCGCTGGACGGCACGGAAATTTTTTAAGAAAGAACGGGGGAGGATAAATGGCAAAAGAACTCATTCGTCTCCAGAACGTATCCATGTGCTTTGACGGCGAAACGGTGCTGGACTCCATTGACCTTTGCATCAATGACCACGAGTTCCTCACTTTGCTTGGCCCCAGCGGATGTGGAAAAACCACCACACTGCGCATCATTGGAGGCTTCCAGAAGCCCACTTCTGGAGACGTATTTTTCGATGGAGAGCGGATCAATGACATTCCGCCGTACCGCCGCAAGATCAACACGGTATTTCAGCGATACGCGCTGTTTCCCCATCTGGACGTGTATGACAACATCGCCTTTGGGCTGCGGGTAAGCAAGCTGCCTGAGGAGGAGGTTGACCGGCGCGTCACCGAGATGCTGGAGATCGTCAGTCTGAAGGGCTTTCAGAACCGAAAGGTCACGAGCCTTTCCGGCGGACAGCAGCAGCGTGTGGCCATCGCGCGGGCCCTGGTGAACCAGCCCAAGGTGCTTTTATTGGATGAGCCCCTTGGAGCACTGGATATGCGGCTCCGGAAAGATATGCAGAATGAGCTCAAACGCATCCAGCAGGCGCTGGAGATCACATTTATCTATGTAACACACGATCAGGAGGAAGCCCTGGCAATGTCTGACACCGTGGTGGTCATGGACAAGGGCTGCATCCAGCAGATCGGTTCCCCCGTGGACATATACAACGAGCCGAAAAACGCCTTTGTGGCGGACTTTATCGGCGAGAGCAACATCCTCGACGGCATTATGCGGGCGGACTTCCAGGTGGAGTTTTTCGGCCACCGCTACGAATGCCTGGACAAGGGCTTTGGCAAAAACGAGCCTGTGGACGTAGTGATCCGGCCCGAGGATATCGATATCGTGGCCCCGGCGGGCGGCTATCTCACCGCCACGGTGACCAATGTCATCTTCAAGGGCACCTTCTACGACACCTTTGTGGACGTTTCCGGCTTCAAGTGGCTGATCCAGACCACAGACTACCATGCGGTAGGCGACACCATCGGCATCAGCCTGGACCCGGACGCCATTCATGTGATGAAGAAGAGCGACTACTCCGAGCAGTTCGGTGACTACAGCTCCTACAGCGCCGAGTACGACGAAATGGAGGACGCTGCGGAGGGCCCTGCCGATGAAGAGTAAGCTCACAGCGGGCCCCTACCTTCTGTGGATGGTGGTCTTTACCCTGATTCCCCTGGGCATTGTGGTGTATTACGCCTTTACGGATTCCGTGACCGGGGGCTTCACGCTGGAAAACCTCACAAAGATCGGGGCATATCTGCCCATTTTCCTGCGGTCCATCAGCCTGGCGGCCATCGCCAGCGTCATCTGCCTGATTATCGGCTACCCCGTGGCCTACTGCATCGCCACGGCACGGCCCTCTCTCCAGAAGCTTCTGTCCATGCTGGTGATGCTGCCCATGTGCATGAGCTTTCTGCTCCGGACCCTGGCCTGGGTGGCTATGCTGGAGGACACAGGCATTTTCAATCAAATTCTCCAGGGACTGGGGCTGAAACCGCTCCCCCTGATCCGGAACAACGGCGCGGTGATCCTGGGCATGGTATACAACTACCTGCCATACATGATCACACCGCTGTACACGGTGATCATGAAGATCGATCCGCGGCTTTCCGAGGCAGCCCAGGATCTGGGATGCAGCAGTGGCCAGGTATTCCGCCGGGTGACGCTGCCCCTGTCCGTCCCCGGGATCATCTCAGGTATCACCATGGTATTTGTACCGGCGGTATCCACCTTCTATATCTCCCAGAAGCTGGGCGGTACCGGGACGGTGCTCATCGGCGACGTAATCGAGAGCCAGTTCAAAACCGCATACAACCCCAACCTGGGGGCGGCCCTGAGCCTGATTTTGATGGTAATGGTGCTGATCTGCGTGGGCATCATGAACCACTTCGGCGAGGCCGATGAGGAAGGGGGCATGATGACCCCATGAAACGGTTCAGCAAAATATTCACCGTGCTTGTATTCCTGTTTTTGTACCTGCCCATGATCGTGCTGGGGATTGCCTCCTTCAACGCGGGCACCGACATTGCAAGCTGGGATGGCTTTACCCTCAGCCAGTACACGGCGCTGTTCCGGGATGGGACATTGCTGCCGCTGCTGCGGAATTCCGTCATTGTGGCGGTGGTGGCGGCGCTGGTCTCCACGGTGCTTGGCACCATGGCGGCGGTGGGCATCTACAATATGAAAAAACGGCCCAAGGCCCTGTCCATGGCCCTGACCAACATTCCCATGACCAACCCGGATATCGTCACCGGTGTATCGCTGGCGCTGCTGTTCGCCTTTGTGGGGACCATCCTCCGGAAAAATCATGTGATGGGCTTCGGGACCTTGCTCATTGCCCACATCACCTTCGACATGCCCTATGTGATCTTGTCGGTGATGCCCAAGCTCACCCAGATGGACCCGGATCTTCAGGAGGCAGCGCTGGACCTGGGCTGCACACCTATCCAGGCGTTTTTCCAGGTGGTGATCCATGAGATCCTGCCAGGCATCGTCTCCGGGGCGCTGATGGCGTTTACCATGAGTTTGGACGACTTTGTGATCTCCTACTTTGTCTACGGGCCCAGCTTTGTGACGCTGCCGGTGGAGATCTACAATTACACGAAAAAGCCCCTGCCGCCGAAAATTTATGCCCTGTTTACGCTGCTGTTCCTGGTGATCTTGGTGCTGATGGTGCTGATGAACCTGCTGCAGCTGCGGGACTCCCGCAAGACCGCACGGCGCGGCCGGAGAAAGGGGGCTGCGTCATGAGAACCCTTCGAAGCATGCGGGTCCTGAGCCTGCTGATGACGGCGGTGCTGACGATCCCCCTGTTTTCGGGACTGCTCGCAGCCCCGGCAAACGCGGCGGATGTGACCATCAACGTCTACAACTGGGGGCAGTACATCTCCGACGGCAGCGACGGCTACATCGATGTGAATGCCGCCTTTACGGAGGAGACGGGCATCGGGGTCAACTATATGACCTTTGACACCAACGAGAGCCTGTACACCAAGCTCAAGACTGGCGGCTCCACCTATGACATCATCATTCCCTCGGACTATATGGCCGGGCGGCTCATCGCCGAGGGGCTGGTGCAGAAGATTGACTTTGCCAACGTTCCCAACTATCAATACATTGACGAATCCTACAAAAACACTGCCTACGATCCCCAGAACGAGTATTCCATCCCCTACACCTGGGGCACCGTGGGGATCATTTACAACAAAAAGTATGTAGACGAGGCAGACATCGGCGGCTGGGACCTGCTTTGGAACTCCAAGTACGCCGGGAAGATCCTCATGTTCGATAACAACCGGGACGCCTTTGCCATTGCGGAATCCAGCCTGGGGTATTCCCTGAACACCCAGGACCAAGCGGAGCTGCGGGCCTGCGCAGACTTACTCAGCCAGCAGAAGCCCGTGGTCCAGAGCTACGTCATGGACCAGATCTTTGACAAGATGGTCCGGGAGGAGGCCTGGATCGCGCCCTACTACGCCGGCGACTATCTGACCATGCTGGAGGACAACGAGGACCTGGGATTCTATTTCCCCGAAGAAGGGTTCAATCTGTTTATCGACTGCTTTATGATCCCCGAGAGCGCGGAGCACAAGGCCGAGGCGGAGGCATACATCAATTTCCTGCTGCGGCCAGATGTGTGCGGCGAGAATCTGGACTTTTTGGGCTACTCCGCCACGGAGGAGGGCGCAAAGCAGTACATGGACCCGGAGATGGCGGAGAGCGACATTGCTTATCCCAGCGCGGAGACCCTTTCCCGGTCTGAGAGCTTTCTGTTTTTGCCCCAGGAGACCACGCAGTTTATGGATTCGCTTTGGCTGACGGTGAAGACCGGCGGCAGCAGCGATACGGTGATGATCGCTATTACAGTGGTTTTGGCCGTTTTGCTGATTGTTTGGCTGACGGTTTCTTCCGTTTTGAAAAAACAGAGAAAGAAGCGCCGGTGCAGAAGCTAAAACATACTTTGGGACCGCCTGTGATGGGCGGTCCCTTTTTTAGATTCTGTTTGCCTTTTTTCCCGGCCTGTGGTATCATAAATTATTGGAAATGAACCGAAAGGATGAAAATATATGAAATTAGGAATCGTGGGGCTCCCCAATGTGGGCAAGAGCACCCTGTTCAATGCCATCACCAACGCCGGGGCCGAGGCGGCCAACTACCCTTTCTGCACCATCGACCCCAACGTGGGCATGGTCACCGTGCCCGACGAGCGGCTGGAGGGCCTCCGGGACATGTACCAGCCCAAGAAGTTCACCCCGGCGGTCATTGAGTTTGTGGACATCGCGGGCCTGGTGAAGGGCGCTTCCAAGGGCGAGGGCCTGGGCAACAAGTTCCTCAGCAATATCCGCTCCACCGACGCCATCGTTCATGTGGTGCGGTGTTTTGAGGATGGGAACATCACCCATGTGGAGGGCAGCACGGATCCCCTGCGGGACATTGAGATCATCAACCTGGAACTGGTGATGGCAGACATCGAGATGGTGGAGCGCCGCATCGAAAAGGCTAAGAAGGCCGCCAAGGGTGACAAGAAATATCTCCAGGAGGCAGAGATTTTTGAGGGTCTGCTCCAGCATCTCAACGAGGGAAAGACCGCCCGGACCTATGAATGCAGCGCGGACGAGCTTGCCGTCCTCCAGACCTCTGATCTTCTGAGCCTGAAAAATGTCATCTACGCCGCCAATCTGGACGAGGACAGCGTGGCAAATCCCACAGAAAATCGCTTTTACAACCAAGTGGCGGAGCTGGCAGAGGCCGAGGGTGCCCAGGTGCTGCCCATCTGCGCCAAGCTGGAGGCAGACATTGCCGAGCTGGAGGACCCCGAGGAGAAGGCCATGTTTATGGAGGAGCTGGGCATTGCGGAATCGGGCCTGGACCGACTCATCAAGTGCTCCTACGCTCTGCTGGGGCTGATCTCCTTCCTGACGGCGGGCAGCGACGAGTGCCGGGCCTGGACCATAAAAAAGGGCACCAAGGCCCCCCAGGCCGCCGGAAAGATCCATACGGATTTCGAGCGGGGCTTCATCCGGGCGGAGGTCATCGCCTATCAGGACCTGAAGGAGAACGGTTCTCTGGCCAACGCCCGGGCCAAGGGCCTGGTCCGCTCCGAGGGCAAGGACTATGTGATGCAAGATGGCGATGTGGTGAACTTCCTGTTCAATGTGTGAATCCTGCCTCATAACAATGTGACGCACCGGCTGCCGGGAGATTCCCGGCAGCCGGTTTTTTCCCATCAGACAAAATGTTTTCTTTCTTGACATTTTTCGCAAAGATGTTATAATGATTTCAAATAGTTACAAATTGGTATCAATTTTACGCAGTTTGTATCATTTTCGAAATCATTTCCGGAGGTATCTCATGGAACAGACAAGCAAGAAACCGAAGCGACAGTGGGTGCTGCTGGGCATTGCAGGCGCGATCCTGGTCCTGGTGGCAGCCATCACCGTGTATTTCACCCTGCTGGCCTCCAGCCAATACCGCTACACCATCAGCGACGGCACCAGCGTCGTCAATTATACCACCAGCACCACCGATATCCCCACAGTGCTGGAGGAGGCCCAAGTCCCCGTGGAGGAAAAGGACCGCGTTACGGACACAAAGACCAGCCCGAACACGGTATCGATCCAAATTGAGCGGTGTATGGGCATCACGGTGGAATATCAGGGAAAAACACTGACCGCCGAAGCCTACGAAGGCACGGTGGAGGACATACTGAGGACCTTGGACATCACACTGGAGGAGGGAGATTATCTCACCGCCTACAGCCAGCCGATCCTACAGACCGAAAAGATTCACGACGGCATGACCATCTGCGTGATCAGCACCGCCCGGGAGACCTACACCAAAACGGTCTCCATCCCCTACGAGACCATCACCTATCTGGACCCCACCCTCACTGAGGGCGAGACCCAGGTGAAGATCGCCGGGGCCGTGGGAAAAAAGGAAATCACCTATGAAAAATCCGGTGAAGAGCAATCCGAATCGTACGCTGTAATCTCTACCCGGCTCCTGACATCTCCGGTGGACGAGGTGCTGCTGATTGGCGTCGGCGCAGCCATGACCACCGAGGACGAAGGCTCCGGCGCGGCCCCCCAGGAGGCCCTGGCCGCTGCCGAAGCAGAGCCGGAGGTTCTGGCCGCAGAACCTCAGCCGGAATCCGCACCGGAACCTGCTCCGGAACCAGAGCCGGAACCCTACATCCCCGCTCCTGAACCGGAGCCGGAGCCTCCGGCGGCCAGCGGTGGCAATTATATTACTACCGCCAGCGGCGAGGCCTTATCCTATTCCAGTGTTCTCTACGTGGAGGCCACGGCCTACACCGGCGGCGGCACCACGGCCACAGGCACCAGCGCCCGGTACGGCGCCATCGCCGTTGACCCCAAGGTGATCCCCTACGGCACCAGAATGTACATCGTCTCCGACGACGGAAAATGGATCTACGGCGAAGCCACCGCCGAGGACTGCGGCGGCGCCATCAAGGGCAACATCATCGACCTGTATTTTGACGACTACAACACCTGCATCCAGTTCGGACGGAGAAACTGCACGGTATACATTTTAGACTAAATCCTGCAAAAGGCGCGCTCCCGGTCGGGAGCGCGCCTTTTTGACATTCGTTATTCTTTGATTTGCAGCTGCATGGAGGCATAGTGATAAGCTTTCTTGAAATCCTCCATCTCCCGGTAGCACTCCTCCAGCATGGCGTACAGGCTGGAGAGGAAATAGCTGCTGCCGGTGGTGCGGGCCAGCTGTTCGGCTTTTTCCAGCTGCTTGGCGGCCTGCTCATATTGGTTGTCCTTAATTTCCATCTGGCCCTGGAGCATCAGGTAGGCGGGCTTGGTAGCCTCGGACAGGCATGCGATGCTGTCCATCTCCTTCTTGGCGCTGTCCAGCTCGCCCTGCATGATATAATACTCCGCCATGGTCAGCCGGTAGAACTCACCCAGGCCCTGGTCCTGATAGGCCGCCTGATAGTCGTCCAGCGCGTGCATGAAGTCGCCCCCCAGCCTGCGTGCAG
>CABSAB010000035.1 GCA_902475515.1 uncultured Eubacteriales bacterium
ATGAAAATAAGACATTAATAACGGGAAAAATTCAAGAAGATAGAATTAGTGCATTAAAAGCAGATCCTGAGTTTGAAGAAGCAATTACGCATAGCACTTCACACACAAAAATGGTTGCAAAAAGATTAGCAAAAGCACGCGAATATTTGCAGTAGTACATGGTGTAAAGCGAGGATTATACTATGTATAATGCAAAAATAGAATCTTTATACGAAGAGTATGGAGAATTAATAGAATTTTGTAGAGCAAACGATCAAGTATCATTTGAAATGTATATTAATGATACTTATAAAAAGTCTCTATTATTATCCGCCGCAAGTTATTTTGAATCCATAATTATAAAGATGATCCATGATTTTGCTGAGGGTAAATCGCACAAAAATCTATCACTTGTTTCATTTGTTGATAATAAAGCGTTAAAGCGGCAGTATCACACTTTTTTTAATTGGGATAGTAATAATGCTAATCAGTTTTGGGGACTGTTTGGTGAGACCTTTAGGCAAGAAGCAAAAAAACAAATTCAAGAGAAAGGGCTTGTTGATGCTGAACATGCTTTTATGGCTATCGGGCGTGAGCGCAATCTTTTAGTACACCAAAATTATATTGAAGCAACGATAAACGATACATTTGAAGAGATCTATGGGAAATATAAAAGCGCCTGCGATTTTGTCGAATTGATTTCTCAATTACTAAGTCCATAGAAAAGCATGTCTGTGGCAACGCGATGGCAACAAAAAATCGGATAGCGTATGCTTTACCGATAATACAAATAATGCAGATACCTTCCGCTAAACCACACAAACAAACTTGTTTAGAATTGGTTTAGCAGGAGCGAGTGGGAATAACTTTTATAACGAACGGGACCGCGTTGTGCATGCAACGTGGCCCCGCTTTTATTTGCCCGTCCAAGGAAAACTCTCGCAATTTCAGATGCCCGGAGAATCTCATTCCTGCTGATCAAAAACAGAAAGATCCATCAGCCCCTCGCTGCTTGCCACAATGGCGGTGCCGACGAGGTCCCCGGCGCCGTTGATCAGGGTGCGGCACATGCTCATAAGCTGATCAATGCCCATGAGGATGCCCAGGCTCTCCATGGGCAGGCCGATCTGCATGACCAGAATGGAAAGACAGATGAAGCCCGCACCGGAGATGGGCGGCGCACCCATGGAGAGGATCACAATGGTGACAGCCAGCTTCAGCAGCATGTCCGTCGTAACAGGCACCTGATAGACCGCCGCCAGAAACAGCACGCTGAGGGTCAGATAGATGCACGCACCATCCATATTGATGGTGGAGCCCAGGGGCAGGGAAAAGGAGCTGATCTTTGGGGAGATGCCCAGGCGCTTGGCGCTGATCTCCAGGGATTGGGGCATGACGGCGCTGGTGCTGCAAAAGGTGATGAACGAGAGAAACAGCGGAATGCACTTCCGGAAAAAGACCAGGGGATTTCTCCGCACCCGCAGGAAAAACAGCAGCCCGTAGATCAGGAACATGCCCAAAAGCCCCAGCAGCATACTGCCCACCAGCTTGATCAGCGCCAGCACCATCCCGGCGTCGATGGATAACACCAGCAGTGTCATGGAGCAGAAGGTGGCCACCGGAATGGCCAGCATGACGATGGAGGCCATCTTTAAAAACAGCCGGTTGCACAGCCCCAGGAACTCCGTGACCTTCTGCCGATCCTCCCCGTGGTCCAGGCGGCTGGCGGCAATGCCGATGAGCAGGGCCAGGAAGATCACCGGAAGCATATCCGTGCCCGTAAAGGCACCCACAAAGCTGGAGGGGATCACATGGATCACCGTGTCCAGCAGGGAGATATCCGTCATGCCCTCGGGAGAATAGGAATAGGCGGATATATCCGGCAGCACGCCGGCGCCGGGCTGCAGCAGCTGATAGACCCCGTAGCCCACCAGAATGGCCAAAAACGAGGTGCAGGTATAGAAGCCAAAGACCTTTGCCCCGATCTTGCCGTATTCCCGGATATCCGACACGCCGGATATGCTGGCGGCGATGGAGAGAAAGACCACCGGCACCACCAGCATTTTCAGCGCATTGAGGAACATGGTCCGCAGGGGCGTCAGGAGATAGGTGGAGAGCATCTGGTTCAGCCCCTCCGCCCCCAGAAACCGCAGCAAAAGCCCCACGGCAATGGCCAGGAGGAAGGAGCCCGTCACCGCCCGAAGGGCCTGGGGCTTGGAGCGCTTGGCCACGAATTCGATCTCGTTGAGATTGCCCCGGCGGTAATAGCTGAGGTTGTTTCGGAGGGCGCTGAGCAGCTGCTCCCTGGGCAGGGGCGTGTCAAAATCGTCATCCGGCAGGGGCGGATCCCGGTCCAGCAGCGTGCGGAGGTCCAGATCCTCCAGGGGGTTGTATGCGCTCCCGTCCGAGACCAGGCGCAGGACCAGTGCGCCGCCGGAGCGCTGGACCGATACCCCCAGGAAGCCGGGGCCGCGGCCTGCCATCAGCCGTGCGATGGACAGCATCAGGTTGGTGCTGTTGGTGGCGGTAGCTGTGGACAGCCCCTCCTTTCGGAGCCGGTCATGCACAAACTGTTCAATTTGGGAAAGCCCTGCGTCGTTCGCTTCGAACCGCTGCTTGACAGCAAGCATAGGACATGCCTCCTGGAAATAATTTGATAAAACATTGGGACAATACCAAGGTTTCTGCAACTATTATATTACCAGTTATATAATATGTCAATATCGTAAAATGATCCGGGACCCCTTGACCTTTCGTCAAAGGGCCCCGGTATTTTGCGGAGAAAGCGCTCCCGGCCGGGGAGCGTCATACATGGGAACGTACGCAACTGTCTTTCCGGCACTGCACGAGCAGCGCCTCGTGCATGATGATCATGAAAAGCAAAATAGCCAGCAGATAGCCTGGAAACAGCGCAACCGTGATGTGGGAGGACAGCACGCCGAACAGCGGCGGCATCAGGCAGGTGCCCACATAGGCGCTGGCCATCTGAACGCCGATGATGGCCTGGGAGCGGTCCGCCCCGAAGTGCTCCGGCGTGGAATGGATAATGCAGGGATAGATGGGGGCGCAGCCCAGGCCCAGCAGCACCAGGCCCCCCAGGGCGGCGTATTCGCCCAGGGGCAGCAGGAGCGCCCCAATGCCCAGGGCGGCGATGGCCTCGCCCAGGCGGATCATCTGCCGGTCGGAGAGCTTCATGGTCAAAAAGCCGCTGACCGCCCGCCCCACGGTGATGCCCGTGAAAAACAGGCTTGCAAAGGTGGCGGCCCGTTCCGCCGAAACGCCCTTTTGCAGCACCAGATAGCTGCTGGCCCAGAGGCCCGCCGTCTGCTCCAGAGCGCAGTAGCAGAAGAAGGTGACCATCACCGCTTTCGTTCCCGGGATGCGGAGGATCTGCCGGAGGCTGAGGGGCCCGGCGGCCGTGCTTTCCTGTGCGGTGTCCGGCGCGCTGCGGGTCTGCCAAAGGGGCAGGCTCAGAAACAGGATCACCGTCAGTCCCAGCTGGAGCAGACCGATGGTCCGGTAGCCCGAGTTCCACCCGTGCCCCCCCGTGAGGGCATAACCCATGACGTAAGGCCCCAGGGAGGCCCCCACGCCCCACATGCAGTGGAGCCAGCTCATGTGGCGGCTCTTGTAGTGGAGGGCCACATAATTGTTGAGGGCCGCGTCCACGCTGCCGGCCCCCAGGCCGTAGGGGATGGCCCAGAGTATCAGCGCCGGAAAGCTGCGGCTCAGGGAAAAGCCCAGCAGGGCCGCCGCCGTCATCAAAACGCTGATGGCGGTGACCTTCCCCGTGCCCAGGCGCCGGGTGAGCCGGTCGCTCTGGAGGCTGGAGAGGATGGTGCCCAGGGCGATGATCATGGAGATGATCCCCATATAGGAGACGGGGACCCCGAATTCCGGGTATATGGAGGGCCAGGCGGCTCCCAGCAGGGAATCCGGCAGGCCCAGGCTGATGAAGGCCAGGTAAATGACGGGAAGCAGCAGATGCAGCATGGCGATTCTCCTATAAATATTTTTTGACATTTTTTGCGAAAAGGGTTGACTTTGAATGTCATTAAGTGATATGGTTAGGATGTCCTTAAGTGGGAGGTGAAATTTTGGGCGGAAAAAAGATGGGACGGCCCACAGACAATCCCAAGCCCTATAAGATCGGTGCAAAGTTGGACCAGGAATCCAAGGATATCCTGGACGCCTACTGCGCGCAGGAATCTGTCTCTGTAATGGAGGCAGTACGCCGGGGCTTGAAACGTCTGAAGCCGGACCTCAAAGAAAAGTAAGAGGGAAGCGGCCCACACTCTCACAAAGCCAAGCCGCTTCCCCAAACCACCAACAACCTCTAGCGAGATCGAATGGCGTAAATATTATACCATGCGCCATCCGTTCTCGCAAGGGTTGTTGTACAAATTACAAGGAGTGTATGATGACAAGGCCTGAAGAATGGGATGAATTTCTATCGCGTTTGCGGCTCCGCTATTGGGAGGAATTCAAAAAGACCCGGGAATATGACGACCGCAAACAGCGGGAGGAGGAGCTGGAGGGACTGCTTGCGGACAATCTTTCCGGTGTGGAAAAGGCGATGGTGGATGATGTGCTGTGGGAGCAGGGCATGATGGCGGAACGCGAGGGCGCGGACCTCTACGTTCAGGGCATGCGGGACTGCGTGTGGATGCTAAAGACCCTGGGTGTGCTGGCATAGCACAGACGGACGGAGCTTCTCTTAATATTTTTGAAATAAATGCACAAAAATCCGGGGCACATTCTGTCAATGCGGCATCTTGACAGAACATATGGCGCATTTTATAATCTAGGGGAATACATAAAGATACATTTTGTGTATTTGCTTCCTGCCCCTTGGGCGGGGAGGAACCTGTTAGGAGGAGATCGAAATGAAAAAGCGTACATTGGCCCTGCTGCTGGCCCTTTGCATGATGCTGGGGCTGTTTGCGGCCTGCGGCACGGAGGCGGCCACTTCGGAAGCGGCCCCGGTGAGCGTGGCCGAGCCGGAAGCCACGCCGGAGCCGACCCCCGAGCCCACGCCGGAACCCACCCCCGAGGAGCCTTCTGTGGTAGAGGAATCCAGCCTGGAAGCCTCCGCGGTGGAGGAAGCCCCCAGCGGTCCCTGCACCGTGACATTTTCCGATGGGCAGACCTTTGAAGCCACAGTGGGCGAGGACTTTGTGTTCTTCTTCCAGTGCGACGCCCCCGGCGACATGGGCGAGCCTGCGGAGGGCGAGGAGGGTGCCGGTATCACCGCTTCGGACGGCACCGTGACCTATTCCAATGTGGGTCTTGGCGGCCCCTACAGCTATCCCACCAGCGAGAAGGTCACCATCTCGGGCTTTACCGGGGATTTTGAGGTGACCATCACCGAGGCGGCCACCAATATGGGTGCCACCTACACCATTTATACAGACGAGCAGGAGATCGCCGATGCCATCGCCTTTGCGGAGGAAATGGCTGCCCAGCAGGCGGCAAACCCCATGCCCTAGCTCAGATAAGCCCTAAGGCGGTGAAAAAAGCCTTAGGGCTTCCTTTATGCACAAAGCGCCGGGACGCATTGCGTCCCGGCGCTTGTGTGTTATTCGGCATCGGGCAGCGGCGGAAGCTCCATGCCCGGGAAGGGCTTGATGGGCAGCCATACCTCAAAGTAGCCCGTGAGCTCATCCTCCTCCAGCACGGAGCAGATGAGATTGCCCCGGGCGTTTCCGGCCACGGTGAGGCCGTGGGCCCGGACGTAGTCCATGATGAACTTCAGATGCCGGGGGGTGAAAGCGTCCTTGCCGGTGCTCTTGAACACGGAATGGAGGCTTGGCTCCGAGGGCAGGTGGATCACCGGCGGCTCCACGGGCACGTTCAGCTCCCGCACATAGTCCATGCTCAGGGAAAAGCCCCAGGCGTAGTTGTCGGTTTTGTTTTCCAGGTCCTCCCGGCCGATCTCAAAGCAGCGGTGGGTGAAGGGCATATACTGGAGCCACTGGTGGGAGAGCTTCTGGAGGTCCTTGCTGTTGTCGTAGATAAAATTGTAGCGGTTGAGATAGCGGACGATCTCGGGGCTGTATACGATGTCGCATTTGCCCAGGAGGCCCTGGGCCCGTTTGATCTCCGCAAGGGATTCCCGTGCCCGGCGGAGGAGCATTTCCTGGTGGCGGATGGAGGCCTCGATCTCCGCATCCTTTTCCTCCATGGTGGAGATAATATCCGCGTAGCTGCTGCGGGAGACGATCTTCGCCACCTGGTCGATGCCGAAGCCGAAATTCTTATACCACAGGCAGTCGATGAGGAAATTGATATCCCAGGGCTCATAATACCGGTAGTCGTTGCCCCGGTCCTTGACCGGCTTCACAACGCCCTTTTTCTCGTAATATCGGAGCAGATCGGGGGAGATTCCAAGGATCTTTGCCACGTCGCCGATTTTATACCGCATACGGGTTCCCGTCCTTTCGGTTTTGTATTTTGTCTATATATAAAAGGAAATTGTCAAAAGATGCCTCGCAGAGTTTCGCTGCCCGCAGGCGGCGAAATAAATTTTGATCTGTTTTCCGCGAGGACATGCGCATCGCGGAAAACACGTTTCGGCCTGCAAGTGTGCGAGCGCAGCGAGTGCGCGCAGTTAGGCCGCAGCCCTTTGTCAGAAAAGCCTTTGGCTTTTTTGACAGTAAGTATTATATCAAAAAAACAAAAACTTTGCAAAGACCTATTGACCTTAGAACTGTTCCAAGGTATACAATAGGCATAGAAACCGGTGCGCCCCCATCCGGGCGGCGCGAATATCTTATCATTTACTACATATAGGAGGAATATATCATGGCTTACATGCCCAAAGAAAATTGCCACCAGTATCTCGATGACTCCAAGATGACCAAGATCTACGATCTTAGCCAGCCCTGGGGCGTGGACACTCCCCTGTGGCCCTTCCCCGGTGCCCGGCAGGACCTGCAGTTCCCCCGGGGCCAGTATCTGGGCCGCTTCCACAAGCGTACCATGACCTATACCGGCACCCTCCATGCCGGTACCCATATGGATGCCCCCAACCATGTGCTCCATGAGGAAGAGGTCGACCGGGAGCGCAACGGCTACACCCTGGCCGAGATCCCCCTGGAGCGCTGCATCGGCTCCGGCATCATCGTGGATATGCGCTATCTGAAGGACGAGTTCGAGGAGAAGTGGAACGCCGCCGGCGGCGACCCCGCCAAGATGGGCGACATCTGGCATATCATCACCCCCGAGGAGTTTGAGGCTGCCTGCAAGAAGGACGGCCTGGAGGTCCGGGAGAACGACTGGGTCGTCATCAACACCGGCTTCCATCACTACTGGAGACTCAACAACGACAAGTACTATAACTACTATCCCGGCGAGGGCCCGGAGCTGGCCAACTATCTCACCGAGGTCAAGCACATCAAGGGGATCTCCGGCACCTGGGGCGCCACCGACGCTCCCCTGTGGCATCATCCCCTGTCCGAGCAGATGCCCTGGCTGGATAAGGCCTACCGTGCCGCTACGGGTCTCGACCCCACAGTGACCTTCCCCGACTACGAGCCCTGCCACCGCATCTACATGCAGCATGGCGTGTGCACCGTCGAGAACGCCGGCGGCGACATCGACGAGGTCACCGGCAAGCGTATGACCATCGCCGCATTCCCCTTCCGCTGCGAGATGGCCGACGGCGGTTTCGTTCGTCTGGTTGCTTGGGAAGAGGGTAAGATCTAATTCCATAAAATATGCTGCTGCAGACCGGAATTTACCCCCTCCGGTCTGCACAGCTATGCCTGTGAAACCTGAAAATTTTGCAGAAAGAAGAGAGTATATTACCATGAAAACCCTACAGGATATCAAAAAGATCGCTGTGCTGGGCGCCGGCACCATGGGCCCCGGCATTGCCCAGACCTATGCCATGGGCGGCTACAGCGTGACCATGTGGACCCGCAGCGAGTCCACCAGGGAAAAGGCCAAGGCGGCCCTCAAGACCCAGCTTTTGACCTTTGCCCAGGAGGGCGAGATCAAGGCGGAGGACGTGGAGACCATCTACGGCCGTGTGAACTTTGCCTTGACGGTGGAGGAAGCGGTCCAGGGCGCCGATTTCATCCAGGAGACCATCGTGGAGAACCGGGACGCCAAGGTGGCGCTGTATGAGCAGCTGGCCGCCTGCGTGCCCGCGGATGTGATCATCGCCTCCAATACCTCTGCCATGAATATCTTCGAGGTGGTGCCGGAGAAATTGCTTCCCCAGCAGATCATCTGCCACTGGTATGCGCCCCCCCAGCTGATCCCCCTGGTGGAAGTGGTCAAGAGCGAGCAGGCCCCCCAGGCGTATGCGGACATCGCCATGGAGCTGCTGAAAAAGTGCGGAAAGACTGCCGTGCTCATGAAGAAGTTCATCCGGGGCTATATCGTCAACCGCCTGCAGCAGTGCCTGAACCGGGAGGTATTCTACCTGCTGGATAACGGCTACTGTGACGCCGAGGCCATCGACCTTGCGGCCAAGGCCTCTTTCATCCCCAGAGCCTGCGTGCTGGGCCTGTGCAAGCGGGCGGACTTCGGGGGCCTGGATATGACCGCCAACAACTATAAGAACCACAGCTATACCATGCCCGAGCACGGCGACGATATGCCCCACGTTCTGGAGGAGCACATCGAGCACGGCGAGCTGGGCATCAAGACCGGCCATGGATTCTATGATTACTCCGATGTGGACATCGAGGAGCTGAAAGCCAAGCGCGATAAGCAGCTGTTTGAGGTGTTCCGCCTGGAGAAGAAGTTCCTGGAGGACCCGGTCTAAATCTTCCGAAAAACGACAGGTGCGGACGTCTTTCCCGCGAGCACGGAGCCGCAAGCTCCGCTCCCTCCGGGCCTTTCGGCGTCCTGACAGCTGCGGGATAGGAGTTTTTTCATGGACCTTTGTCTGTTTTCCGGCTATGCCCGGCTGCCCTCCAACACCACCGCTCAGAAGATCTACGAGGAGCTGGTGCTGGTGATGGTCATTGACATGGATACCGGTGTTGTCCACAACGCCGAGTGCACCATGGTCACCGGGGTGGCCAAGGATTTTGTAAACAGCCTGATCATTGGCTACGACATGAACCAGGGGATCGACCCCCTGGTAAAGACCTTCGAGCACCGGTATCAGGGGCACCTGAAGAAGGCGCTGGCCAGCTCCATCAAGATGATCGGAGCCCAGTATGCCGAGGTGCGCTCCGGTGAGCATGGAGAATAACGAAATAGCGTAAGCTGTTTTGGCGAATATCTGCCGCGACCCCGGCAGGATCCTCGCCTAAAAGCCGGCTGAGTTCAGGCAGCGATGTCTGGGCTTGGTCGGCTTGCGCTTTTTTAAGCGATTACGCCAGCTGGGCTGTGCCAACCGTGGA
>CABSAB010000036.1 GCA_902475515.1 uncultured Eubacteriales bacterium
CACACAACATGGGAATGCAAGTCCCGCGGCAGACCTTCTCTGCCGCGGGTTTTTCTGTTTTCAGGACGCTTCCGGCTCGATACCATAGTAGTCGAGGAACCGTACCAGCATGGTGGCCAGCTGCTCCCGCTTTGCGTTGCCGCCGGGAGAGAGCTCTGTGTTGCTGGTTCCCTTGACGATCTCCGTGCCCACGGACCACCGTGTAGCCTCCAGTGCCCAGGACGCCACCTGGCCCCGGTCTGTATAGGCCACAAGATCGTTCTTTTTGCCCACGTCCAGGCCCTTGACCTTGGAGGCATAGCCGTAGAGGATCTTCACCAGTTCCTGCCGGGTCAGCGGGTCCTCGGGCCGGAACGTTCCGTTTCCGTCACCCTCCACCACACCGTTCTTCGTAGCCCAGGCCACCGCATCAGCATAGTACCGGTTCACAGGCACATCGGTGTAGATCTGCTTTTTTTCCACTTCCGGCTCCTGCTCCATCCGGTATAGGACCAGCACCAGCATACCCCGCTGCATGGTGTTCAGAGGGGCAAATACGGGATGTTTCTCCGTTCCCATTCCGTTCATCAGTTTCAGCTTCGTGATCTTCTCAATGTTGTCGATGTGGCCGTTGTCCGCACGCACATCCCAATAGCTGGTGCGGGACACATAGTCCGCCGTACCCACGGGATATTCTTTCTTAAACGCGTCACCGCTATAGGGCGAGACCCGGTTGTGGTTGCCTCCGGCGGCTGCGGATTCAAAGGTGGTGGACCCCTTCAGGAACCACCGGACCTTGGATGTGGTCTCGGAATCCGCCGTAGCGTCCAGATTATACCATTTCCCGTCCACCTGGACGATATTCCACGCATGGTTCACGCTGGCGATCACCCGCACCGGAAGCCCCGCCAAACGGCACAGGGCATAATACAGCGTCGCATAGCCCTGACAGACCGCCGTGCCGTTCATGGCCGCGGCATAGGCCGTAAAGGGCAGAAAATACTTCTGCTCGATATCCTCTTTCTTATGGAGGCTCAGCTGCTCGTTCATGGCCTCCAGTCCCTTATGGTCATAGGTCACATGCTCCACCACATACTGATGGATGGCGGAGGCCTTGCCATAGTCCGTCAGTCCGGTAAGGTCCAGGCTCCCCAGGATGCTGTTCATCTTGCTGATGACCGCCTGCTCCTGCTGATAAGTCGTGTAATAGCGCAGCTTCATGACCACAATGAACTTGCTGCCGGAGCGCTTTGCCTCGGCCCCCATATTCAGCCAGCTCCAGCGGAGATAGTCGCCATCGGTGGCACTCTCCGCATTCTTGACATCCATGGCGGCATAAAAGAGCTTCTCATTGCCCCAGGTGCCAAAGGCGTCTCCGCCGGAATAGTTGATATAAAGCGTCACCGCATTCTCCCGGCGCAGCATGGCGTCCCGCAGCTGCTTCACAGCCGTTTCCAGGGGCACAAAGGTCTTGGACGAAAAATCGTCCGCCAGCAGCGCACTTTTCTGAGAAAGCGCATCCTCCGCCTCCATGGCCGGCGCCGCCTCCGGGGGTATGTATGCCGCATACAGCGGGTTATCACATTGGAAGCTCAGCACCTCTGCCGGCTCCTCCGCCGCCCGGGCAGAGACCGGTGCCGCGCCCAGCACCATGACCAGTGCCAGCAACAGGCTCAAAACACGTTTTTTCAAAGGTCTGTTCCTCCTTTGTTGTTTTACATAATACTGCTTTATTATATCGGATTTCTCCAAAAAACGCAACGCTACATCCTGTGTTTTCCCGAAATTTCCTCCACAAGAAGCCGCAGCACCGCGGTATTTTCCACCACCCGGTCCGGGCTTTCAAAGGCCGTCTCCGGCGCATAATGGGAAAACAGGCATGCAAGCCCCCGCCGCTTTTCGGGAAGGCCCTCCAGGATCTCGACCCTGCCTGTTCCCATGACGCTCTTATAGGCAAAGGAGTAGTTCCCCGCCGTCTCCCCAGGGATCACCCCATGCTCCACCGTCACACAAAAGGACGCTCTGGGGTTCTCCCGGATCAGCTCCATCTTCTTCCCTGTCGCCGCTCCATGGAAATAAAGCTCCCACCGGCCATTTTCATAGGAAACGCCATAGCTCAGCGGCACCACATAGGTCCCATCCCCATCCCGGAGAGACAGGTGCAGGCTTTTCCCCCGCCGCAGGATCTCATACAGCGCCTGCGGCTCCGAAACCTCCCGGTCTTTTCTGCGCATGTTGCTTTCCTCCTTATATAGACGCGAAAACGGAGCGGCATATTACAGCCGCCCCGCAAATTTTTTGTTTTTACGCAAACAGTTCCTTGGCCTTGTTTGCAAACCGGGTGCCGTAGGTCTGGAAGAGCTCGGCAGCGGCTGCCTCCTGATCCTTCAGGCAGATGGGCCCCAGGTGGATGAACGGCAGGCCCTGGGCCGTGCCGGAGGAGTAGATCACCGCGCCCTTGACCAGCAGCTGCGTCAGCACAGACTGGATGGCCACATCGCCGCCGCCCTGGAGGAAGTTCGCCGTGGCATAAGCGCCGCAGAGCTTATCCGCCAGCTTGCAGGGGCAGGTATCCAGCCAGGTCTTGAGCTGGTTGGCCTCGGCGGCATAGTAGTCGGGAGTGCCCACGATCACCGCCGCGGAATCATTGACAAAGGCAATGTTCTCCTCATTGTATGTGGTCAGCTCCGTAATGGGGAACAGGCCCACCTCAATGCCGGCATCCGCCGCGGCGATGCCCTTTTTGATCTCCTCCGCCATGGCGGCGGTCCGCCCGGTGGACGTAAAATACACAACAGAAATTTTCATGATAAGTACCTCCTAAAATCACTTGTTTCCAATGAGATTTACGATATAGTCGGCGATCTCCTGGTCTGTGGCCAATTCACCGGTTCCCTTGCCGCCGTAGGCCAGCACGCCCTCGTGGGGCTCGATGAACTTATACTGGCCCAGGTCCTTGAGCTTCTGCATATTGCCCTGCATGATGGGGTTGGTATACATGGCGTCGTTCATGGCCGGGGCAATGACCACCGGGGCACGGGTGGCCATGACGGTGGTGGTGAGCATATCGTCTGCAATGCCGTTTGCGATCTTGCCAATCACATTGGCGGTGCAGGGGGCGATCAGGAAGCAGTCCGCCTTTTTCGCCAGGGAGATATGTTCCACGCTCCAGACCGCAGGCTCCTTGAACATATCCCGGGTGACGATGTTCCGGGACAGGGTGCGGATGGTCTGCTCGGTGATAAATGTCTCCGAATTCTTGGTCATGATCACGTCCACATTGGCATGGAGATCGATCACCAGCTTGTTGAGGATCAGGCAGGCTTTCCAGGCCGCGATGCCGCCTGTGATGCCCATGACGATGTTCTTTCCGGTAAGCATTTTGTTCATCCTCCTGTGGGATATTTTTCATTCCTGCCTATTATAATGCATACTGAACAAAACCGCAAGCCTTGAAAACCAAGGCTTGCAAGGCCAAAAGGTTTTGTTCGCGTGCAAGAGCTTTGCGCGAAGGCGCGAAAAGCCCTTGCACGTTCCATTGGCGCGGTGCGCCGCGCCAATGGAAATACGCATTGTAACAATGTCAGAATTTCAAAAAACGGTTCAAAAGAGCCGTTTTTTGAAATTGTGCGGCATATGCCGCGTGAATAAACCGCATTGCGCTTTATTCAGCAGACATTATTATAGCAAGAATTTGTCCAAAAGAAAACCTTTTTTTCCGCGGGACCTCTGTCAGGAGCGAAAATGCTTATATACCACGCCGGGGCGCATCTCCACACCGGAAAGTCTGGCCAGCTCACTGACCGTCACAAAGCAATAGCCCTTCTTTTGCAGTGTGTCCACCAGCCCCAGGGCCGCAGTCACGGAGCTTTCGGACATATCATGCATCAGGATGATATCCCCCGGGCACGCTTTTTTTGCCATGGTCTGAAGCACCGCCGACGCATTGTGGCTGGCCCAATCCCGGGGGTCCACAGACCACAAAATCAAGCTCATCCCCTCATCTCCGACCTCCTGCTGCACAGTCTGGTCGTAGGCCCCGCCGGGCGGCCGCATGACCGTGGGCCGAATGCCGGTGCTTTCATAGATCTTCTCGGCCGTCTTGCTCATATCCTCGTGGACGGCCTCCTTGGAGAGGGTGGTGAGGTCCGCATGGACCGTGGAGTGCACCCCGATCTCATGCCCTCCGGCGGCATACCGCGCCATGAGATCGGGATAGCGGTCCATCCGGTATCCGCACAGAAAAAAGGTGGCCCGGGCGTCCCGTTTCTCGAGTCCCTCCAGAAGCTTTTCCGTCATGGCTCCCGAGGGCCCGTCGTCAAAGGTCAGCGCCACATAGCCAAGCACCTGTTTGTCCTGATCCTGCGGGCTTTCCGCCGACACCGGAATCAGGCAGCAGGTCAGGATCAACAGCCCCACCAGAAGTTTTTTCACAATTCCACACCTCTTTATTAAGAATTATGTAAACTTCTGTTGCTTTCCCCGCCGCCTTTTATCTTACGCACCATGCCGTTGAATATGTAACACAGCACTCCGGAAATCTCTCCGGAGTGCTGTAAATCTTGACATTTTCTCAATTTTAGAACAAAAATCCGTATTTTGTCTTATAGTCCTCCTCTGGCTTCGGCAGGACCCCCAGCTCCTCCCGGAGCTTGTCGAGATCAATATTCTGGATGTCCTCCCGCATGCAGGACTGGGACGCCAGCAGACCTCCGCCGGCCATGTCCTTCTCCGTGCCGTAGGCGCTGGAGGCCACCGTGGCGGTATAGGTGATCTCCGCCAGACAGTGGGCCGCGATCTCCGCAGGCGTATATGCTTCGGCGGTCTCCGGGTCCACATCCAGTCCCACCAGCACCTCCGCCGGCTTCAGGCCGATGGCGTAGCCCTCCGCATCTCCGGGCACAAAGCCGTAGACCTGGAGGGTCGGGCTCTGGTCATCCTCCCCATCTTCTTCCCCAGGCTCCTCCGCATCCTCTTCAAAATAGAAGCTCCATTCCGGCGCCGTCTCCTCCACAAACCGGATGGTCATGCAGGCATCGTTTTCTTTGGGCACGGCTGCGGAAAGCTCCTGAAACATGCCCTCATAGGACTCCCGGTATGGCTCGGTCTCCGGGGTCCCCAACAGTTTCCAGACCTCCGCAAAGGTGGTCTGATCGATAAAATCCTTTAAAATTGCCATGGAAGCGCCTCCAAGCTGTGATTTCGTTTTTTCTATCTTACCATGATTTGACCGGGAAGTCAAAATGATGTACCATATAACATGATATTTCGCGTTTTGGGGGAAGCTATGTTGATTTTCTTAATCGTAATATTACCCGCCGGGCTGATTTTATTTGCGTTGCTGCTGTGCCTCCGGGCCTGGCGGTTTCGCCCGCAGCCCCGGACCGCACCGAATGCGGAAGATATTCCCATAGACGGGAACGCCGCCGTGGAGCACCTACGGTCCATGATCCGGTGCAGGACCGTTTCCGCCCCGGAGCTTCGGGACGAGACGGAATTTCAGAAATTTCGGGACCTTCTCCCCCAGTGCTACCCACAGGTTTTTGCCCACTGCACCGTGGAACGGGTAGACACCACGGGACTGCTAATCCGCTGGCCGGGGAAGGATTCCGGCAGCCCCACCGTTTTCCTCTCCCATTATGACGTGGTCCCCGCCGAGGAAGCCGCCTGGGAAAAGCCGCCCTTTGACGGCATTCTGGAAAACGGCGTCCTCTGGGGCCGCGGTGCGCTGGATATGAAAAATCAGCTGTGCGGCGTGCTGGAGGCCATGGAATATCTGATCTCCACGGGCTTCACCCCCGCAAACGACATCTATTTTGCCCTGTCCGGGGAGGAGGAGATCATGGGCCCCACGGCGGCGTCCATCCGGGATCTGTTTCGGGAACGGCACATCACCCCGGCCTTTGTGCTGGACGAGGGCGGCGACATCATGGACGGCTTCTTCCCAGGGGCGGATGTGACCTGCGCCATGGTGGGCATCGGCGAAAAAGGTGCCGTCAATCTGGAATTCACCGCAAAAAACTCCGGCGGCCACGCCTCTGTGCCCACCCGGGATAATCCCCTGTCCCGGCTCTGCCGGGCTATGGCAAAAATCGAGCGGCACCCCTTCCCCCAGCGGTCCAATCCCGCTCTGGAGCGCTTGGTTGACACCATGGGCCGCTACTGCAGGTTTCGGACCCGGCTGCTGCTTGCCAACCGGGAGATCCTCCGGCCCCTGTATTTCCGCTGGCTGCGGAAAACCGGCGGCATGATTGGCGCATCGGCGGAGACCACCTTTGCCCTGACCCAGGCATTCGGCTCCTCCGCAAGCAATGTGCTGCCCACCGAAGCCCGGATGCTTGCCAATCTGCGACTTCTATGGGGCGATACCACCCAGTCTGCCATTGCCCGGCTTCGGAACCTCATCGCCGATCCCGGCATTCAAATGACTGTAAAAACCTGCACAGAGCCCCGGCCGGACTCTGAGCTGACCCAGGGCTGGGACCTGCTGCAAAACGCCATCCACGCCACCTGGCCGGAGGCTGTTGTGACCCCCTATCTTATGGTGGCCAGCACCGATTCCCGCCACTGGCGGGACATCTGCCCGAACGTCTACCGGTTCTCCGCCAAATGCGTCACCGGCGCCGAGAAGGCCACCGTCCACGGCAACAACGAGCGCATCCGGGTGGAAAACACCGTAAATGCCGCAAAATTCTTTGTGCGCCTGATGCAGCAGTGCTGAATGGCAGTTGCGTCCGGAAATTCTTTGTGGTAAGATTAGGAGAACTTGATTCTCTGATTCTGGAGTGAACATATATGCTTGACAAATTAAAGGTGGTGGAAAACCGCTACCTGGAGCTGGGCGACATGTCCACCCGGCCGGATTTCTACGACGACCCCAAGCAGGCCGCAAAGCTTCTCAAGGAGCAACGGGAGCTGGAGCCCGTCGTCACCGCCTACCGCCAATATCTTGCACAGAAGCAAACCATTGACGATCTGCTGGAGATGCTCTCGGAGCCTCAGGACCCGGAGATGAAAGCTCTGTGTCAGGAGGAATTAAACGAAGCCAAGGAGCTGCTGCCCCAGCTGGAGCAGAAATTGAAAATCCTCCTGCTGCCCAAGGACCCCAACGACGGCAAGGACATTATTCTGGAGATCCGGGCTGGGGTCGGTGGCGAGGAGAGCGCCCTGTTCGCCCACTCTCTCTACCGGATGTACAGCATGTACGCCGAGAAGCGGGGTTGGAAAATCGAGATCAACACCCTGAACGAAACAGAGCTGGGCGGCGTCAAGGAGCTTGTCTGCATGGTCAGCGGGGCGGACGTCTACTCCCGGCTGAAGTTTGAAAGCGGCGTCCACCGGGTCCAGCGGGTGCCGGAGACGGAGTCCGGCGGCCGGGTCCACACCTCCACAGCCACCGTGGCCGTCATGCCCCAGGTGGACGAGGTGGAGGTGAACCTGAACCCTGCGGACATCAAAATGGAGGTGTTCCGCTCCTCCGGCGCCGGGGGCCAGCACATCAACAAGACCTCCTCTGCCGTGCGGCTGATCCATCTGCCCACAAACACCGTGGTGGAATGCCAGCAGGAGCGGAGCCAGGTGCAAAACCGGGAAAAGGCCATGCGCATCCTCTATTCCCGGCTCTTTCAGGCCCAGCAGGAGGCCCAGGCGGCGGAGGTCTCCGCCGAGAAGCGCAGCCAAGTGGGTATGGGTATGCGGAACGAGAAGATCCGCACCTATAATTTCCCCCAGTCCCGGGTCACAGACCACCGCATCGGCCTGACCCTATACAAGATCAGCGAGATCATGGACGGGGACCTGGACGAGATTATTGATGGGCTCATCACCGCCGACCAGGCGGAAAAGCTCAGTCAGGAACGTGACGCATGATGAATACAGTAATACTTGACGCCGCCGCCCCGGACACCGTTTCCCGGGGTGCGGAGATCATAAAAAGCGGCGGTCTTCTGGGGATCCCCACGGAGACCGTCTACGGCCTTGGAGCCAACGGACTGGACCCGGACGCGGTGCTGAAAATATTCCAGGCCAAGGGCCGTCCTCAGGACAATCCCCTGATCCTCCATGTGTCCGGCCCCCAGCAGGTGGAGACCTTCTGCCATGACATCCCGGAGATCGCCTGGACCCTCATGGAAAAATTCTGGCCGGGACCTTTGACCCTGGTGCTCCCCGCCCGCTCCATCGTGCCGAAGCGCACCACAGCAGGCTTGGACACCGTGGCCATCCGCTGCCCCGCCAGTGCCCTGACCCGGGCCATTATCGAGGCAGCGGGCGTCCCCATTGCGGCCCCATCGGCCAACATCTCCGGCAAACCCAGCCCCACCACCGCCCAGCATGTGTTCCATGACATGGACGGCAGGATCAACGCCATTGTAGACGGCGGTCCCTGCTCCGTGGGGGTGGAATCCACCATCGTGGATCTGACCGGAGACGTGCCCCGGCTCCTGCGTCCGGGCGGCGTGACGCCGGATATGCTCCGGGAGGTCCTGGGAGAACTCATGATCGATAACGCCGTTTTGGGTGAGATCGCCGCAGACACGGTGGTCCGTGCCCCGGGCATGAAATACACCCATTACACTCCTGCCGGCCAGGTGATCATCGTCACCGGAAGCCCGGAGGCTGCCGCCCGGTACATCAAAAAACGGCTGACAGGTCAGGATCAGGTCCTGTGCTTTTCCGAGGAACTCAGCCTGTACCCCGCTGAGCATGCCATTGCCTACGGCGCAGAAGCCCAACCGGAGACTCTGGCCCGGGGCCTGTTCACGGCCCTGCGGGCGCTGGACCGGGACGAGATCAAAACCATCTATGCCCGCTGCCCCACCGACGGTGGCGAAGGCTTTGCAGTGGCAAACCGGCTGAAAAAAGCTGCCGGATTCCATATCGTAGACGGGGAGGCGGAAGCATGATCATTCTCGGCATTACCGGCCCCACGGGCAGCGGCAAAACCACCGCGCTTCGGTGCGTTGAGGCCCGGGGCGGCTGCATTTTGGACCTGGATGCGGTGTATCACGAGCTTCTGGAGACAGACCACGCCCTGCTGTCCGACCTGAACGCCCGGTTCCCCGGGGTGGTGACAGCGGGCGTATTGGATCGCAAGGCCCTGGGCAACATAGTCTTTGCGGACCCTGCGGCCCTTTCGGACCTGGAGGAGATCACCGGGGCCTACATTCTGGCGGAGACGGACCGCCGCCTGGCCCGGGCGGAATCCCAGGGCGTCCCCCTTTGTGCCATCGACGCCATCAATCTGCTGAAAACGGAGCTCCCCCAGCGGTGCCATTGCACCATCGCCGTCACCGCCCCCGTGGAGACCCGGGTCGGCGTTGTTCA